>CAZRWG010000009.1:0-14045 GCA_964603805.1 uncultured Thermoplasmata archaeon | reverse complement strand
TTCTCATCAGAAGATACAGAGACGGGGAAAGGCGGTCCGAACCGTGAACTCGTATTGAGTTCAGCTATCGAAATAAAGGATAGAGAGAATATCGTAGTAGGAAGTGTAGACAGTGACGGTATCGACGGAATGGATAAAGCGGGGGCTATAGCCGATACATCGACTATCGAAAAGTGCGAACTCGATCCTAAAGAACATCTTGAAAAACATGACTCGCAACCTTATTTCGATTCGTTAAGTGATTCAATAGAATTCGAAAGTAGAACAAATGTGAACGATATAACGGTGATAATAGTAGAAGAAAAAGAGTAAAGAAAGGGATTTTACTTAGAATCTATCAGTTCTTTAGTTTTATCGAATCCTTTGCGGAATGCTTTCAGATTCATTTCAACGAACTTATCGGGGACCTGGTTCTCTACGGCTTGCATCATTTCGTCTTTTGTAAGCGGCATGACTTCCGTTGCGCTTAGAGCACCTAGCATGACTATATTCTGAGTTATAGCCGCCCCAGCTTCTTTTGCAAGGTCTTCAGCATTCAAAGCTACCAATCTGTCTGTCGACTTTTCCAGCGAAGGTAAGATCTCATCGTCGATGCTGGGATATTCTTCGTTGCCTACACTGACTGTAAAGGGAACTATTGGCTGTCTATTCGTTACGATCCAGGTCTTTTTTGATGCCTGTTCTATAGCTCTGTAAGTCTCAATTGGCTCAAATCCTAAAATGACATCTGCATCTCCTTTTCCAATCAGTGGGCTGTAAACTTCTTCACCTATTTTCACCGTAGTAACTACAACACCACCCCTTTGAGCCATGCCGTGAACTTCGCTCATGTAAACATCTAAGTCTTTCTCAAGAGCAGCGGCACCAAGGACCTGAGATGAAGTCAATATTCCTTGACCACCAACCCCAACAATCTCTAGATCAACACGTTTCATCCTTCAACCTCCTGTTCTATGGCGTCAAAGGGACAGACCTGAGCACATTGACCACATCCAACGCACTGTGTTTGGTCTATTATCACCTTTTCGCCCTCTCTTACTAAAGCGATACAGCCGAACTTGTTAGTGCAAACATGACACTGCTTGCATTCTTCCTGATCGACTTGATAAGGCTCCCAGCTCACCTCTCTCTGCTCTATAAGGGCACAGGGATGTTTAGGTACAACGACCGATATGCCATCATGTTCTATAGCTCTTTCAAAGACATCAATCGTCTCTTCGATATCATATGGGTCTACTGTCTCGACGAATTCGACCCCTGCGCCTTCGGCTAATTCCTCAATAGAAAGCATCGGGGCCGGTTCTCCCATGCCTGTTTTTCCGGTACCAGGATGTGGTTGATGTCCTGTCATAGCTGTAGTTCTATTATCCATGATCACGTAAACGAAATCGTGATCGTTGTATACGCCACTCACCAAAGGAGCCAATCCAGAATGGAAGAAAGTCGAATCTCCAAGAAAAGCGAATACCTGCTGATCGGTGTTCTTCGAAAATCCTCCAGCTGCCCCTACACTAGAACCCATGCAGAGTAAGAAGTCAGCTGTATTCAATGGGTCTTGAACTCCAAGAGTATAACAGCCTATATCGCTGGAGAACACCGCATCTTCACCGGCTAGAGCTTTCTTTACTGCATAATATGTACCTCTGTGGGGACAGCCCGGACAAAGAGAGGGCGGTCTAGATGGAAGATCGTACTCTTCAGACTTCAAAGCTTCCGTATCATCATTGAAATCCAACAGATCGGACAAAGCCTCTTTTATCCTATCTGGATTGTACTCATATAGCCTTGAAAAATGACCACTCTCCTTTCCAAAGACCTCAAGATCAGGATTTATCTCTTTGGCCAAGGCCTTCACTTTCTCTTCAAGGAATGGTTCTAGCTCTTCAACGACAAGAACTCTATCAGCACCTTCAAGATATTTTTTTGTCTTTTTCAATGGCAATGGGTTGGTCATCCCAAGTTTGAGTATAGTGATAGGGAGATCATATTCTTCCTTAGCCTCTCTGATATAGTTGAATCCAGCACCAGAAGACACTACATGTAATTCAGGATCTTCCTCTTCGATGACTTCGGTGAAACGAGAATCTTTAGAGATAGGTTCTGCTTTTTCCATCTGCTCCAGAAGACGCGGATGATTTTTTCTCGCGTTTTGAGGAACACTTACAAATCTACCTGGATCTTTCTCGAAATGTCCTTCTCCATCAGGCTCCTTAAGATCATCAAAAGTAACCACTCCTCTCGCATGGTTCACTCTCGTTGTTGTTCTTACCAGAACTGGAAGTTCCAAAGTTTCAGACAGTTCAAAGGCTTCTCTCGTCATCTCTTTTGCTTCATGTGGTGTTGTAGGTTCGAGCATCGGGATATTGCCTAATAGAGAGTAAAATCGATTATCCTGTTCATTCTGGCTAGAGTGCATAGATGGATCTCCTGCCGCCACTATAACCAATCCAGCTCTTGTTCCAGCGTACATGAGTGTCATCAGGGCATCGCTAGCCACGTTTACCCCCACATGCTTCATCCAGACCATTGATCTTACTCCAGATACCGCTGCCGCGGCTGCTGTCTCCATAGCAACTTTTTCATTTGCGGAGTACTCAAAATACATCCCGTAATCTTTAGCGATCTTTTCAAAAGTATTGCCTATCTCCGAGGAGGGAGTTCCTGGATAAGTTGAACCGTGACCTATCCCTGCTTCTAAAGCCCCTCTCACTATCGCTTCATTTCCCAGCAACAATTCCTCCCTTCCAGGCTCGTCTACCAGCAATTTTTTCATAGGATACACCTAGTCCTCTTCGTAAAGCTCTTCTTGGGTGAACTTCTCCTTCTTCTTCAATCTCTCCCAATATCTATCGACATTCTTTTGGATCTTCTCTACTTCTTCTTTAGGGAGGTGTCTGAATCTACCCTGTGGCTTTAGATATTCTTTAACCGGAACGACTTCATCTTCTTTAGGTTCTTTGTAAATATTGTAAACACCACTCTCTATCTCATAGAGAGGGAAAACCTTTGATTTATGTGCCAATTCAGCTATCTCTATGGTTTTACTTGGTTGGGCTCTCCAGCCAGTTGGACAAGGAGCATAGATATGGATAAATTTTGGTCCTTTGATCTGCGCTGCCTTTTTGAATTTCTCGATGAAAGAATCAGGATAAGCTACATTCACTGTTGCGGCATAGGGTATATTGTGACTTTCCATTATCTCCATCATATCTTTCTTCGGTTGTTTTTTCCATTCTTTTTCACTGCCCACTGGCGTGGTCGTAGTCCACGCACCCTGTGGAGTAGCTCCACTCCTCTGTATACCCGTGTTCATGTAGGCCTCGTTGTCATACATCACCTGTATAGTGTCAGTTCCCCTTTCTACCGCTCCAGATAGGGCCTGAATTCCTATATCAGCGGTACCTCCGTCACCAGCGAAGCCTACCACATTGATATCTGCATCTACATCTCTTGCATCAAGGGCAGCTCTGATACCAGATGAAGAAACGCCTGTGGTTTCAAAAGCAGTGTAAAGGAGAGGTACATCTAGATTTCTAGAAGGATAAACACCCGGTATAACAGCCCAACAGCATGCGGGTATGTTCACCGTCGTCTTTTTACCAAGGGCCTTGAGCATATATCTCATCGCGTGAGCTGCACCGCAACCGGGGCAGGCGTTATGACCGGAATTCATCAACTCTTTTTCAGGTATATTTGCCATGATTATCTCCTCCATTTGTTCCTATCTATCCTTAAATCTACCCATTCGACCTCTTTATCCAAACCTTTATCTTGAAGACTCAAAGTGTCTTCCATGATAACTTCTAGTATCTCTGGAGTTAAGTCACGTCCGCCGAGACCGACGATATAGTTTTTGACGAGAGGCGGGTTGCTTACTGTATAAAGAGCCTCCTTAATCTCTCGCGCTGCATCTCCAGCGGCACCAAATGAGTAAGATCTGTCTAAAATACCTACAACATTGACATCTTTTGCCAGTTCTCTTATCTTTTCCTTCGGGAATGGTCTGAAAGTCCGCAATCTCGCTAATCCAATGTTATGACCTTCTTCTCTAAGCTCGTCTATGACATCTTTAGAAGTGCCGGATATGGATCCCATTGTGATCATCAAAACATCTACACCATCTGTCTTGTATTCCTCTATCAATCCACCAGGATCACGACCAAAAGTTTCCTCGAATTCCTTGTTCACTTTTTTTATCTTATCTTTAGCTCCTTCCATAGCCTCCTCTAATTTTTTGGCAAAATCCATGTACCAGTCTGGCATCACTAATGAGCCAAAACCCATCGGATTATCAATATCCAACTTAAGATCCGGATCATGAGAAGGCAAGAATTCATCTACTTTCTCCTGATCGTAAATCTCTACTGGTTCCCTTGTATGACTCAATATGAAAGCATCTTCTACTATCATCCCAGGTAACATCACATCTTCATCTTCACATATCTTATATGCCATCAATATACTGTCTAGGACTTCCTGATTGTTCTCACAGAAGAATTGCATCCAGCCTGATGCCTTCTGTGCTACAGTATCAAGATGATCCGCCCAAACGCTCCAAGGTGGCCCCATCGCTCTGTTCACATTGGTCATCACTACCGGTAACCGAGCCCTCGCAGCCCACATCAACATCTCGTGCATCAAAGCAAGACCGTGGGCTGATGTCGCTGTGTAAGTTCTAGCTCCAGCAGTTGAGGCGGCTATACATCCAGCCATCGCCGAGTGCTCGCTTTCAACCTTGATAAACTCTCCATCCATCTTCCCATCAGCGAAGAATTCCGCTATCTTTTCTACAATAGATGTCTGGGGCGTTATAGGATACGCCGAAACAACTTCGGTTTTTGCCAATCTAGCTCCATATGCAGACGAATAATTTCCAGTTACGATCTTATATTCAGACATACTTTTCCTCCTTTTCCATGTGGATAGCATCTACAGGACAAATTTCGGCGCAAATTCCACAACCTTTACAGAAATCGAAATCGACAACTGCCCCCTCATCCTCGACAAAAATCGCAACATCAGGACAGAACTTCCAGCATTCACCGCAGCTTATACAGGTATCGAGATCAACAATAGGTCTTACTGTTCTCCAACTACCTGTTTTATTCAAATACTCAGAATTGCAGTCAGCGATAGGTGTTCTAGGTAGATCTGTATGATCCTCCGGATCCTCACATAACAAGTCCTCTGATTTTGGTATGTCGGTCTGTTCTGAAAGGAGAGTCCTATCGGGTGATTCTAATTTAGATCCTGGATATGGACCTTTTATCTCATCGTAGGCCTGTTTCGCAGCTTCTGCATTCGCTTCATTCTTTGCCGGAGCGTGTTTCAATATTACATCCACAAGAGATTCTTTCTTTACCATACCTGTAACACTGCTGACAGCGCCTAGTATAGCGGTGTTTACTATCGGAGCTACTTCGGTCCCAAGTCCGTGTTGCACAGCTATATCGCTCGCATTGACCGTATATACGTCCGCATTAGTATTTACTTTCATCTCACTAGGATCTTTTCCGGTATTTATTATCATTTGACCGTTGTCCTTCAATCCATCTGTAACATCCACTGCTTCCATAAGTGCAGTGTCTAAAACAATAACAACATCTGGTTCGTGGATCTTTGAATGATCTCTCACTGTTTTCTCATCTATCCGTGTAAAAGCTGTCACAGGAGCCCCCCTTCGCTCAACACCGAACATCGGGAATGCTTGTACATCTTTTTCTTCCTCGAAGGCAGCTCGGGCCAGCAATTCGGAAGCAACCACTGAGCCCTGTCCACCTCTTCCATGGAAGCGAACTTCTATCATTTCAATAGCACCATGTGGTTCTATAAAAGTCTCCTATAAAGACCTTTTTGTAAACCCGGTTGGCTGGATTTGAACCTAGGAAGACAAAACTAAAAGGGATAAATAAAAATACAACGTCTTTCTCTCAAATAAATTGAACTAAGAGCCTGCAAATGATGCGTTTTACCAGTATTTAGGCCGGTGGTCTGTCACAATCTTAGATTCTCACTCACCACCACCCCATTCGATCGTTGCCACTCCTTCAAGGGCCGGTGGTCTAGGGGTCATGACGTCGCCCTTACAACTGTTAAAACAGTATGAAAGGCGAAGTTCGGCGGTTCAAATCCGCCTCGGCCCACTCCTTGTTTTCACCTCTCATCTTTTTAGGACTTCGAGTAATTTTGACCTATAAGGATGGAAAATATCTATTTGGGAAAATAATGAAATAGTGGTCAGAGAAAATATCGCTCCAAGGAAGTTAAAAATGAGATCATATGCAGTATCTTCTAGGCCCGCCTGAGTACTAGTATCAAAAATAATATCAATATAAAATTCCGTTATCTCCCAAAAAACTCCTATTGTGAATATGAATAGAAGAATTAGTGGAGGAATAACCCATTTAGGAAGGGATAAGTTTTCATACCTATCATCAAAGTAAACGAGTAAAGAGAAAAAAACTAAAGCTACGGCACTCCCGGCTAAAAAATGAGTTACTTCAGCCCACCAATCGGAAAGTGAATAAAAACCTAAGGGCCTACCAACCGCGTAAACAAACAAAACGAAAGTACTCCAAAAATAAATGATTGCTGGTAGACCACTCTTTGTATTTTTAGTGAGCAACTCAGGCACCACTGATATACCAAATGAAAAAAGAGCCCAAACGGTAACTGGATGGTTATCAACTATTAACCCATATATGATCACTCCATAGATACTCCATTGGAAGAAAGTTGAAACAGTGATCAGTTCAGATCGGTTGAATTTATTAAACACGGAATTTAAAAATTTTAAAAGGTCTTCCTTGTTAATTTCAAATGGTGACCAGATCTCCATCTCTTTGTCCATACCAATTAATGAACTATACTTCGAGTGTTTGAGATAATACTTCAATAAATATCCGATATAAAAACTAAAGACAGTTATTATTAAAAGTTCTAGCATGAAATGTGAATTTCCATGAAAATACTGAGTGTGAAAAAATTGATCTGAAAGAAAACGGGCTATTGAACGAATCGCTCCGACCCCTATCGGAAACGAATACAAAAAGATCCCTGTAAACTGAATATTTGATTTTAACTTTGTTCGATTTTCAAGGATCAAAATTGTCATAATAGAAAAAATAAAAAGGAAAAAAACAAAAGCAATTTCTTCCAATAAGAGATACCTCCCCCATCTACCATATATGACCATAGATCCTATTGATAGTGGCAAGAGAGACCAGATAAAAATAAATTTTTTAAAAGAATCTAATTCGGTCTTTTTTGGAGATTTGATCGAAATTTTAAGGACACTCAACATCAAAATCAAATAAAAAACACTCAAAGATGACCAAAAAATATTATTTCTTGCCAAAGCTAAACCTAAAAATAAGACCCCGAAAGATATCACAAACTTCCGAAGGGGGTAGCTTTTTTCCCCTGATAGCATCCATCTAAGAAAGCTTGTTTTTATTATAAAATTCTTTCTAGGTGTTTTCTTTCTTTATCCATTTATTCTTTACGTAATGATAACTTAAAGTCCGAAGATAAGAGAGCTTTTAATGCTTGAATATACAACTATGTCTTAGATAATTTTAATGCAGAAACAATCTTTAATAGTTAAAAACAAATATGTTCCGTAATGAAAGGTTTTCCCGGTAGGAAAAAGATATTGCTATATCTAGATGACAAAGGTGAATATCTTGAAGATCGAATATATCCCTTTTCTTATTGTCAAGAAGGGATTGCCCAAAATGTAGAACTCTCTCAGAATAGAGCTAGTAGACTTCTTGTGGAAATGGAAGAAAATGATTTGATTGACAAAGAATCGAGAAAGGTAAAAGGAGTTCCCAATAAAAGGTATATTTATTTCTTGACTGAAAAAGGTGAGAAAGAAGCCGAAAAGATCAAAAAAGAGATCGAAGAAAAAAATATTCTTATCAAAACAGAAAATGGAGTCGATGAGACAAAACTAGGAAGTATCGGAGATTATGTTAATGGTCCGAATTCTTATCTATTCGCTTTGAATAACCTCGATAATGAGGGCATTTTAGATCTGACCGATCTGGGGCAAAAAGATATTTTCATTAATAGAGAAACAGAAATATCAACACTGAAGAAAAATATCAAAAGAGAAGAAAGTGAAAATATCAACACCTTGCTTATTGAGGGAGTTACTGGGGTTGGAAAAACTCGGTTGGTAAAAGAGATAAAAAGATATACAAAAGAAGTGGGCATCGATTTTTATGGAGGAGAAGAATTTTATGAATCTATTCAACCTTTTTCACAGCTCCAAAAAATTTTTTCAGAGATATTAGCAAAGAAACCAAAAATAATAGATGATGAAGATGTCGTAGAACTCTTTAAATCTGAAGGAGAGGGCTTAAAAGAAAAGTCTAAGGAGCTCGATATAGCTGATAAGTATCTATTCAATGAGTTGAAAAAAGCATTGGAAAATTTTGCATCGAATGACCCATATATTATGTTCATTGATAATCTTCAATGGATCGATCCTGCCACTTCAAGACTTCTAGAATTTCTTACCGAGGAAATAAAAAATTCTTCACTGTTGATCTTAGGTGCATACAGAAAAGAAGAGATGAATAATCCTAACTCAAAAAAATCAATAGATGCTATCATCCATTCGAACCATTCAAAGACTGTTGAGATTGAACCATTCGATTGGAAAAATACTAGAAAACTCCTCATCTCGAAGATAGGAAGAAATGATGTCCCTGGAAAATTCGTTGAGATGATCTATGAAGTTACAGATGGTGTACCTTTATTCGTTGAAGCTTTTATCGATAAGATGTTAAAAGACGGTATATTAAATCCCTTAAAAAATGAATATCCAAGTAGATTAGATGAAATAAAATTACCGAGTGAAGTGAAAGAGTTATACGATAACAAATTTAAAGAGTTAGGGAAAAAAGAGAAAGAGGTCCTTCAATTATGTAGTTGCTTTGATAATGACTTCTCTAAAGATTTAATTTTTAAGGCAGTTAAAGGTGAAAAAAACGAAATTAAAAAGACTATCGAAAATCTAAAAAGAAATAATTTCTTAGAAGATAATCAAAAAGGCAGATCAGATTTTAAATTAGAAATGACAAGATTTTTCCTATACAAAACATTATCTGATTCTCGGAGAAAAGAACTTCATAAAAAATTAGCCCAAAGCTTGAAAGGAATCGATGAAGAAGAAGTGGTGGATTATCATCTTAAATTAGGAGAACATCTTGAAGTAATTGATAAATTCAAAGAAGCTATCAAGGTGTATCTAAAAGGATCTGATAAAGCTAAGAAAAATTACGAAAATGATACGGCTGTACAGCTTTATGAAAGGGCATTAAAAATCCTAGAGGAAAAACATGTTAAAGGAATCGATAAAATCAAGATTCATGAAGATCTTTCCGGGGTTTTAGAAAGAAAGGAAAAATACAGCGAAGCTTTAGATCATTTGAAAAAGGCTAAAAAAGAGACAGAAGACCGTAGAAGATTATTAAGTCTAAATAGGAAAATCGCAGGGTGTTTAAGAAAGACGAACCAGTATGACAAAGCATCCCAATATATAGAAGAGGGGCTAGAAATACTATCAAAAGCTGATGAGATCTCTTATCAAGATGAGAAAGAAAAATGTAGATTATTGAAAGAAAAAGGCATGGTTTGTCTACGCAAAAACGAATTCGAAGAGTGTCAAAACATCTTCAACGATATGAAAAATCTATCTGATAAGATAGAGTCAAAAAAAGATAAAGCCGAGGCAATCCATTATCTAGGAACTATTGCTTATTACAGATCTGATTTTGACCAAGCTAAAGAACATTTACAGAGATCTATTGAATTACGGAAAGAAGTAGATGATTTAGAGGGTTTATCGAAATCTTATAACAACCTTGGTGTAGTCTTTCGAAATCTTCAAGAACCTAATAAGGCGTTAGAGTTTTACAAAAAAGCTAACAAAATCAAAAAAGAACTAGGTTCTGAAGAAGATGACTTATCTGCCCTAGAAAATATTGGAATTATATATTACGATCTAGGTGAGCTCGATAAATCTATAGAATACTACCAGAAATGTCTAGAAATAGAAAAAAAGGTCGAGGACGAGCACGGAATGGCGGCTACATTAGATAATATAGGTGTTAGCTTTTTTGGGAAAGGAGAGTTTGATAAGGCCCTTGAACACCACGAGCGTAGTTTAGAATTGAAAAAAAAATTTGAGGATAGCTCAGGAATTTCATATTCTTTATACAATAAGGGTCTAGCTTATCGAGGAAAAGGTAAGTTTGAAAAATCACTAGATCTTCTCAAAGAAAGTCTAGAGATAAGGAAAGAACTAGAAGATAAGTTGAATATGGGGTACTCGCAATTATGGATAGGTATACTATATTTAGATATGGGAAAATTAGACAAATCTAGTGAATACCTCAAAAAAGCATTGGATATATTTAAAGAGACAAAAAGCGACCATGGCATGGGCATGACTCTCACCTACTTAGGAAGATTAAATATCCTTCAGGATTCTTTAGACGAAGCAAAGAAATATCTAGAGCACAGCGAAAAGATAAAATCGAAACTAGAAGAAGAAGGTATTAAATTGATAGTCGATCGGCATTTTGCAGAATATTATCTAGAGAAAAACAGACTAGAAAAATCCCTTGCCTACTGTCAGGAAGCTTTGAGAAAAGCGAAAAGAACAGATATGAAGAACCAACTCGGAAAATGTAGGAAAGTCCTAGGGAAGCTATACTGTGAAAAAAATGTTTTTTCAAAGGGTCAGAAAGAATTCCAAAAAGCTCTAAAAATCTTTAATGAAACCGGTGATAAAAAGAACAAAGCGGAAGTCTTGTTTGAATGGGGAGATAGACTCATAGAAAGGGGTGAAGAAGAAAGAGGGAATAGGAAAAAATCGGAAGCTATAAAATTATTCGAAGAATTAGATATGGATATTTCCTCTTTCTAAAGTAAATAAAACTTATGCTAATCTTATCGTTATATTTTTATTTGTAGATGGATTAGAGGTCTAGTAGATGCTTAATAATGAAAAATTGATGCTGTTACGGTTTTCATCTTATGGATTCCTTAAAAACTTAAAGTTCTTTGAACCGTTTCTTTACCTTTTCTTTTTAGCGAATGGATTAAGTTTTACTCAGATCGGTCTTTTGATTTCGATTAGAGAGATCTCCACAATAATATTAGAGTTGCCTACCGGTGTTATTGCGGACCTAACAGGAAGAAGAAGGGCCATGGCCACGGCCTTTTTCAGCTATATGATTTCATTTTCTATATTCTATTATTTCTCCTCATTTTTATTGTTTGTACCTGCGATGTTCTTGTTTGCCATGGGAGAAACACTAAGACACGGCACTCATAAATCAATGATAATGCAGTATTTAGATAACGAGGGTATGGAAGATCAGAGGGTAAAATATTATGGAAAAACTAGAGCCGCCTCGAGGCTGGGTTCAGCACTTTCAGCTTTGATCGCTGGAGCTATAGTATATCACGTTGGAGGTTATAACGTTATATTTTTAGCTACGTTAATACCTTACTCGATAGCCTTCTTCCTAATGCTTACCTACCCAAAAGAATTAGACGGAGAACCAGAGGGCGCTAGTATAGCTTTGACTTGGAAGCATCTGAAGAACAGCATACATCAACTCTATAAACATTCAGGACTCGGAAAAATGCTGGTAAATGCATCGATATACGATTCATTTTTTAAAATATCTAAAGATTATCTCTCCCCAATAGTTGAGTCTCTAGCTATCACACTACCTATGCTGATGTTCATCGAAGAGGAGGCGCAGAGAACAGCCATATTAGTAGGTATAGTTTACTTTTTTGTGTATATCAACAGTTTCGCTTCTTCAATAAAGTCTTCGAGTTTGATGGAGAAAATAGGAGATATCGGAAAAGCGCTGAACGTTCTTTACTTTGTGATGGCTTCCCTTTTCTTCATGGTTGCGATCTTCTTACAATTAGATGTCGTGATACTCTCTATAATTGCTTTCTTTTTCTTTTTTACTCTTTATAATTTAAGGAAGCCGATGGTTGTAGGATATGTTGGAGATCGTATGGATTCTCAAACAAGAGCGACCCTTTTCAGCGGTCAAAATCTATTGAGATCAGTAGTAGGTATGATAATTGCACCTATACTCGGATTTTTTGCGGATAATTACAGTATAGGGATCGCTTTCCTTTTCGGAGCGATTACTTTGTTAATTGTAGGTATAATACTTCCCATAAAAAGCAATGAATAGATGACGACTTAAATCATAGTAAATGATTCAAGCTTGAACTTTTACTAATCTGTATTCTCTAAAGCCCTGAACCACCTTCATATAACCTTTTTCCCTGATCTGCTCATTCAATTCTTCGTCACCTGTATCAGCTCTAAGATTCGTCGTATTTTTGACTTTAGTGGGAGTAGCTAAGATGTATATGTTATCTAGACCAGCTCTTTTAACTACCTCAGGACTTATCTGTTGATTGCCTCTTCCTAAGAAGAAACCCTGGTTGCCTATCATCGAGACGACGATTTTTAACCCTACCGAGTCATCAGCAAGTCTCAATATATCCTGCTCGGCAACATCTAATTCTACGATCTCCTTATTTTTCAATACATCAACGCCGAGAACTGTATGTTCTAAACCAAGTATCTCCTGTATTTTAGCCGTTGTAGAGCCTGGTCCAAGTATAAATAAATGTTCTGGATTTTCCTCCATCTCTTCGATTATGAAGTGTGCGATATCAGTCTTCTGATCTTCTTGGTCTACAGAGCGAAAACTCTGCTTTCCTAATTGGATATAATGAGGTTCATATATGCTGAGTGCTTCACCATGCATCTTTATCTCCCAATCACCTTTCCTATATCTTTCCTCATCAAGGTCCATGATCTCGACTCCCGAAACGTCAGCTTCACCTTCGATGAAACTGTTGAATGACCGGGCACTAGCTTCAGGATTTACGCCAAAACAACCGCTGTGCATTTTCACTCCTGCAGGTATACCCAGTATAGGAACTTCTTTATCAACTTCTTCAAGTATATCTCTAGCGGTTCCATCACCCCCACAGAAAACTATCAACTCGACCTCATTTTCTAGAAAATTTCTCACTAATTCATGGGTGTCTTTTGGAGAAGTTTTGCCTATTTCATTCTCAGATGGTTCCTGCAGGACTCTAATCTCATCATTTGGAAAATGATTTTTTAGAGACTCTTCACCTAATATACCCCCTCCAGTCAACCAGATATGACCTTCTTTCATCATTTGAAGTGCTTTCTCTGCCCTATCTTTTGCTACCGGTTCTGCACCCAGTTCGACCGCTTCTTCGTAAACACCATCTGTACCTTTCAAACCTACCTTTCCTCCCATCCCTGCGATGGGATTTATAACAAATCCAACTTTCATCAGTCAATGTAAAAAGAAGAAGAAAATAAATGTTTGGTCATTGTATTACCTACCTAAAGTCAAAAACTCAGATAGCACCCTCAATATTTATATCCCAAACCATATACCTATTTTATGCAGATCTGTGAGATTTTCCACTCGCTACAGGGCGAAGGCAAAGATATTGGTCTACCTACTACTTTCGTCAGAACCGCCGGCTGTAACTTGAGATGTGAGTGGTGCGATACAAGATATGCGTGGGAAGGAGGAGAAGAGATAGCCATCGATGAGATAAAGGAAAAGTTGGATACTATAATATGCAATAAAATATGTATAACCGGTGGAGAGCCGCTTTTACAAGAAGATCTCATCGATCTTATAGATTTACTACTTCCAAAATATGAAATAAGTGTAGAGACAAACGGTTCTCTTGATATATCAGAACTCGCACAAAAAGAATTGACGATATCTATGGACTACAAGACCCCCTCTTCTAGTATGGAAGATGAGATGATGGAAGAAAACTTGAAACTTTTAGATGAAGATGATCAGCTCAAATTCGTAATAGCAGATAAGAAAGATTATGATTTCAGCAGAGAGGTCCTAAAAAGTTCCGATATAACGTGTGAAGTCATATTCCAGACCGAGGAGAACTATGATATCAAGGAATTAGCC
>CAZRWG010000008.1:0-14615 GCA_964603805.1 uncultured Thermoplasmata archaeon | reverse complement strand
GTTAAGATACAACCAATCAGATATGGAAGAAGTTCAATTGAGCATCCAAGTTATAAAGATGAGAAGGATCGATCATTCACGCAAAATCAAACCTTTCGTAATAACCGATAACGGAATAGAAGTCCAGATGGAAGGTGCGATCTTTTAAAGAGTTGATAAGATGGGTGTTGGTATCGGAGACATAGTGAAGAGCGAGGAGATAGGGTTCGAGGATCTTGAAAATAAGGTGATAGCAGTAGACGCTTACAATATAATATATCAATTCTTGTCAAGTATTCGTCAGAGAGATGGGACCCCTCTCAAAGATTCTGAAGGAAGAGTTACTTCTCATCTTTCTGGAATATTATACAGAAATGCCAATTTAGTAGAAGCAGGGATCAGACCCGTTTATGTCTTCGATGGAGCCCCTGATATGATGAAAGAAGGAACTTTAGAAAAAAGAAAAAAGAGAAAGGAAGAGGCAGAAAAAGAATATAAGAAATCCCTCGAAGAGGGAGATCTCGAAAGAGCAAGAATAAAAGCTCAACAGACTTCTAGAATGACCGAGGAAATTGAAGAGAGCAGTAAAAAATTGCTATCTCTTCTTGCTATCCCCTGGATTCAAGCCCCGTCTGAAGGAGAGAGCCAAGCAGCCCATATGGTAAAGAAAGGCGATGCTTGGTCTGTAGGTAGTCAAGATTACGATACCCTGCTTTTCGGAGCTTGTAAATTGGTCAAAAATCTTACTGTTACCGGTAAAAGAAAGATGCCCGGGTCATCTGAATATAAAAAAATCAGTCCAGAATTGATAGAACTTGAGAAAGTTTTAGATGATTTAGAGATCACCCGGAAACAATTAATTGATATCTGTATTTTATGTGGAACTGATTATAACCAAGGGGTCAAAGGGATAGGTCCAAAGAGAGGTCTCAAATACATTAAAAAATATGATAATTTAGAATCTGTTTTGGAAGAAAAAGAGGCGCAGATCAATAATTATGAAGCTATACGAAATATATTTTTAGACCCAGATGTGACAGATGATTACACTATCAGATTCAAAAATGAACTAGGAGATGTAAAGGTTTTTTTATGTGATGAGAGAGATTTCTCTGAAGACAGAGTAGAATCAGCGTTAGAACGATTCAAAAATGGTATGGATAGAAGAAAACAGTCCTCTCTTCTTTCCTTCGACTAAAGTTTTAACAGAACTCGTCCAAACTCGGATTAGAAACCTTATCATTCTCGAAAAGAGATTCTATTTGTTTATTCAACTGTTGGACTCTCTGGTATAAATATTCTGGAACTTCATATTTTTCTACCATATCTAAAGAAAAATTTAGATATTTCTTAACGCTGCCTTCATGGATCGTGAGAGTGAGATTACCACCACATCTACATTCTCCACTCATCGGGATCCTCCTGTATTTCGTATTGCATTTGGTACATCTTATTTCTTGGACGCCAAATTTATTTAGATTACCTATCAAATCAGGTATAAAGTGATCATTGATCACTCTACTCACCACATCTTTTGTGTCGACAGCTCTGATCATATCTGCCACTTTTATCTGAGAGTCCATCTTTTCAGTCATCTTGCCTAATCTGGTATATCTACTCATAGTAGGTCCTTCATCCAATTTAGAGGTTTCATGGGTATATCCGAAATTTTCATATTGAGATTCTGTGTCCAATCTATCTTCCACGGTCTCGATTATCTCTTCAACTTCACTCGGTTTTGGGTAGTCAAACGTTCTTTCATAGAACACTAGAGGATATCCCCAAGATGTATCAACATTATGGGCCTCGCTGTCTATTTCCATGGGGTCTATTTTGGTAGTAAGAACAAGAGGGGCGTCCATAAGACCACCTCTTTTCTCTGGTAAAAAATCCTCCGAGAAATTTAGCAGACCATCCATTAAAAGCATTATACAATCCTCATCTCCGTCACAATTCCGTCTTTTCGCTGCATGGAAATAAGGGTGGGCATAGCCTGCTCTACCATCGTGAAATCCAATTATTCTTCCAAGTACGCCTCCTGAAGTATGAGGTGCTAACCCGACTACGAGCTCACCTATCAAATCTTTTCTACTTTCAGCCTTATAGTAACTTTCAAGGTCATAATATTTTTCTAGTAGATTATCTACAAAATTTGCAACTTTAACCATGTAATCTCCAGCATCTTTAGATATGACCATATCCTGAGGTTTCAATTCGAGCATCTGGTTTTCTTCTTCAAGTTCTCTCCCCTCTATGTCCTCTTTATAGCCCAAATTTTTAGCTTCATGTACTGTCAATCCAACTTCTTCAGGTTTGAAATGAGTGAGAGGAAGATCGGTCATATCGTATCTAGATGTGCCGTCCTTGAAAACGTATATATTATGCTTTGCTCTCAAAATAGCCTTTTCAAGGGCTTCAGGGGTCTTAGTCTCAGTGATGAGGCCCTTTACTCCTTTGATCTTTTTAATATTCCCTCCCTCGCCCAAAGTATTGAGTGCCTGCCTGTACAAACTCTTCATAGGGATCTTCTGTTCTTTCGGCTCATCAACGATTTCACATCTACCTCCACAGGAACATCTAATCTGAGCGCTCCCTTTCCCACATTTTTGGCACCTTCTAGCACTTATGTCGACTTCTATAACGTTTTCCTCAACGGCCTTTTTTACGAGACGTTCAGAGCCGCCGGTTTCCCCTAAAGGAAAAAGTCCATGAACAGGTGGGCTCATCTTCCTTTCCTTAGCTTTCTCGGGTCTTGCCATCCTAGACCCTATATTAGTCGGGCCTTTACTTCTAACTGGAACACCAGCTAGTTCACTGATATAATCCAAGGGATTTTCCTCTTCAGATTCTTTGATCTTGGTAAGTTTTCATCTAATCCTAAAGAAAATAATAGAGGCTCAACAGTTGAAATGATTACGAAATCTTCGACTTCGTGTGGAATCCCAATAGATTCCAATATGCTTTTCATCTCGGATCTATTAGGAAGTATCAAATTTCCTCCTTCTATTTCTCCTTCCTCTGAAACCCAAGCTCTCAAATTTTTTATATCCTCGATCTTCACATAATCCCAAAAATAGATGAATTTTGGATGGAGAGGGTAGTCTTTATCTCTTGAAAGCTCTAATGCCTTTTCAGATGTGATCTCTTCCTCTTCAAAGTCCTCATCAATCTCTTGAACCCACCATTCATGGCAATATGCACCTGGAACTAAAGGATGGTTATTCTCGATAAATTCACCAAAAGGAACCAACACCTCTCCTAAATCGATGATTTCTTTTACCTCATCTTGTAAGGTTTTAGCTTTTTCAGGTGAATCTACTCTCTTTACGCTTCCATCTTTGAGCAGAACCGTAGGACCTTCTATAGAGTCGCAAGGCGTTACTGCTCCAGCCTTGCCTGGACGTTCTGTCTTTATTTGAGTACCTAACGCCATGAATTCATCAGTCAGGTACATAGTAGAGGGGTTTACAGCTATAGAGGCTAAGCCCTCCGTTCGAGTTCTACCATATCTTAGTCTAAAACTGCCTTTTTCACTCGGATGTCCAAAAACTGGTCGACCTGCGATAGTCTCCTGAATGTACTTTGTTTTTGGCGCTATACCTCTTTTATCTTTATCTTCATCCTCCGAACTTTCTTTTTTACCTGAAGCATACTTATCTATATATTCATCTAGAAAATCCCATCCCTCGATGTCCAATTTTTCAACATGTTTTTTAAGTTTTTTCGCTTTCAAACACATACCTTCTGCTATCACGAGACAAGCGCCACCTCTCACTTGGTTCGTATCGACTCTGGGTAAATCTCTGTTTCCGGAGACTTCCTCCTGGCCTGTCCCTTCACCGCTTATACTGACAGGACATCCGTCAACAATGAGTGAAATCTCTTCTGCCGTTGGTGTGTATTGTAGGCCTAAAGATTTTTTGTATAGAGGTATCTCCTCTTTAAAACGCTGTATCTCAGCGGGTGTAGGTTTGAATCTACCTATGCCTAACTCTCTCCTAACCACGTCCGCTATCAAAACACTCATAGCCTGTCCTGTTCCGCCTGCAGAACGTATTGGACCAGCGAAAGATAGCTCAGCATACCTGCTACCATCGTTATTCTCTCTAATTTCCACCCCTCCGATACCCTCTAAAGGAGCGACTAAAATGCCTTCAGTCAAAACAGCCAATCCGATTCTTACAGCGTCTTCTAACCTTTCAGCAACGCTTCCTTTATCTCTCGACGCTACCTCCTTAGCTATCCTAATGGAAACTTCTTCCCTATCATACCTTTCGCTCAATTCTCTTATCTTTTCGGCTGTATCTTCTACCCCTGTTAACTTTTGAGCTCGAAGAGCTAAGTCTTCAGCTCTTGGAATTTCAATATCTTTTTTAGGATCATATCCTAATGAACGGGCTTTCTCCGCTATCTCGTAACAGTTTTCTGTTTCCTCTTCCAACGATTGGAAATAATATTTGATTTTATTTGAATGAGCTAATTTAGACGTGATAATACCTCCGATTTAAGGCGGTCATATTCCATTTTGGTTATTCAATCGTTATAAGATATGGGTTAAATAAGAGTATCGATAAATAAAAAAATAATCCAAAATTTGATAATTATGTCCTCAATCATGTAGTATGACTTTCCGAACTGCGGAAGAGATAATAAATGATAGGGAAAAGGGAGCCTCAGAACTACTTGAAGATGTTTTTGAAGGCATTCAAGAAATGGAAAGAGGAGATATTATAAAATTTTTAGAAAAGTTGGTCAAAAAGAGATATTCTATGACACCTCTAGTCAATCTTTCTAATAGAATTTTTATTTCTATTGAGCGAAATGAAGATATAGAAAAAGAAATTCAAGAATCAAGAGACGAGTTTATCAGATATAAAAATGAAGCTGTAAGGAACATGAAGCTATTATTAGAACGAAGAGAGAAAAACAAAATCCTGACTCTAAGCCGCAGTTCAACAGTTATAGAATCTCTTTCCGATGTAGAAAAAGTGGTAGTCCTCGAATCTAGACCATTAAAAGAAGGAAGAACTACCGCGAAAAAATTGAGCGAGAAAGGGATAGATGTAGATTATTGGGTGGACGCAGGGATGTGCAAAGCTATGGAAGACGCCGATTGCACCGTGATAGGGGCAGATACAATCTCTTCTGAAGGATTTTTGAATAAATTAGGCAGTAGAGCATTGGCTATGATCTCGGAGAATTTAGGGAAGAAATTCTTCGTCGTATCGGACAGCTCGAAGATTTTACCAGAAAGGATACCTACACCAAAAAAAGAAACACACCCTCCGGAAGAAGTATGGGATATAGATTCAAATATTAGAGTTAAGAACGATTATTTCGAATTGACTGAATTGAAAAAAGCTACATTCATTACAGAAGAAGGAGTCAAGAATTCAAAAGAGATAAAGAAAATGGCCAAGGAGAAAAAGATTTCAGAGAGATTATTAGATATACATCCGTTGATCAGGGAGAGATAGGACTCTCTTCTTTTACTTTAATTATATCCATTTCTTCTTTTATTACCTTTGCGAGAGACTTTATACCTTTCTTTATCTCTTCCTCTGAAGAATGGGTAAAGTTGATTCTCATAGTGTTGTACCCACCGTCGTCGACGAAGAACGCATCTCCCACGACGTAGGCTACCTTTTCATCTATAGCTTTGTCGAACATCTCTCTAGTGTTCAGATGCTCGGGTAATTCAGCCCATATGAACATCCCTCCGTTCGGTCTGTTCCAACTGACCTCTTCAGGGAAGTGTTCTTCCATCGCATCTAACATCGTCAATCTCTTTTCGTTATATATTTCTTTAATTTTTTCTAGATGTTCGTCCATGATTCCCTCTGATATATACTTATAAGCAACATACTGTCCAAATGGATTGGTACAAAGATCAGTCGCCTGTTTAGCTATGCACATTTTCTCTATAAGATCAGTAGGCCCCGTAGCCCAAGCTATCCTGAATCCAGGAGCCAATATCTTCGAGAAGGTTTCTAATCTAAGTACTCTGTCATCGTCATCAAGTGATATCAGATGTGGCTTTTCCTCTCCCTCATACCTAAGGTGGGAGTAAGGAGAATCTTCCACTATCAACATATCATATTTTGAAGCTATTTCTAGAAGTTCCTTTCTTTTTTCAGCAGTCATCGTAGCGCCCGAAGGGTTTTGAAAAGTTAAAACCACGTATATGAATTTTGGAATTTTCCCTTTGTTCTTCAGATTTTTCAACTTTTTCCGAAGCATATCCATATCCATTCCGTCATCATTAACAGGAACGGTTTCCATATTGGCTTCGAAAGCCCTGAAGGCTCCCGTAGCTCCAAGATAAGTAGGAGATCCAACGATTATAGTGTCGTCCGGATCAAGCATAACTTTGCTCAAAAGATCTAAAGCCTGTTGGGAGCCGTGAGTTATCAATATATTTTCATGATCAACATCCATACCACGGCCCTTCATCATTTTAGCCAATTCCTTTCTCAAAGGTCCTATCCCCTCCGTGGAACCGTATTGAAGTACCTTCTCTCCCTTTTCATCAAGTAGCTCATTTATTATTTTTTTAGTTTCTTCAACCGGGAAAGCTTCCGGGTTGGGTAATCCGCCAGCGAAAGATATTATATCCGGCTGCTGTATCAGTTTTAGCAATTCTCTTATTTCCGACCTTTTCATTTTTGAGGCCCTTTCCGAAAATTTTTCCTCGAAGTTAACCATCTATATCATCCCTTCTGCAAGTGAGGTAAATACTACTTTGTCATATGTTTTTCGGTTTATAACGACCTAATACCTGACAATTATCGTCAAAAACCTAAAGTTTAATATCTAAGAAATATCGTTTTAATAATCGAAGGGAAATCATGAGGATGATGGGTAGCTGTCATATTTGTGGAAAGAATGCATCTCAATCCTGTAGTCTATGCGGTTCTATCACCTGTGATGATCATATCCACAGAGGGGTCTGTACTCAGTGCAGAAAAGATGATAACAAAGAAAAAAAGACAAATAAAGACATTTCCTACAAAGATTACTATTCTTGAGTCATTCCTTTTCTAACAATATCAACATATCTTCAAGAGAAATTTCATCTAAGGCTTCGCCTTCGTGAACTCTTGACATTTTTAGTTCTACCTCTTCTTCCGTCAAGCTAACTTCTGTTCCATCAAATAGCTCTAATTCGTAGCTCCCACGTTCTTCAAAAGAAGAACGAACTTTTTCAGGATCAGTTCCTTCCAATTTATCGAAAATTTCACCAGCTATATCTTTATATTTAGGACCTATTTTAGAATAATCAGGCTTTATTTCCACAGCCTCTTCTTTTATCTCATTTTGATCCAAAATCTGTATACCTGAGGCATTCAACGTGTTCAATATATCCGCCTCGCACTCTAGCAAATCTTCGTTATCGGTAACCAATCTTATGGAGCCTATCTCATCATTGAGAGGTATGCCTTGATCGGACTTCCAATTCCGTATCTCAGCTATTATATCTTTCACTTTTTCACCAGTATCTAAAGCTTCTTCATCTTTCAAAATCGATCCCGGCCAAGACTCAACATGTATACTCTCTTCCCCTTGATATCCTTTATAAATCTGATCGTAAACCTCTTCAGTTATGAAAGAAAGGAAAGGCGCGAGAAGTTTTGTTATTCCAAGACCGACTTCATACAGAACGTACTTTACAGCTCTGTCTTCTTCTTCGTAAATCCGATATTTGACCATCTCTAGATAATGATCGGCTAGCACATGCCATAGGAAATACTCGGTCTCTTTGAGTGCTTTATCGTATCTGTAATCTTCCATATAATCAGTAGCTGCTTCTACAAGATCGCTGTATTTTGTAAGGAGCCACCTATCCATGAGTTTAAGTGATTTAGGCTCTTCAGGTTTTTTTTCAAACGAATTATATATTAGCTTCTGGACATTCCAAAATTTCGTTCGTATTCTCTGCCCCCTTTTCAACCATTTCTCTTCATATTCGCCGTCTTCACCTGGTTTGTGAATTCCTGCTAAATATCTTATCGAATCTGCTCCATGCTCATCGGCGACCTCTTCTGGATCTATGATTATGCCTCTCGATGAAGAAAAAGACCTACCTCCTGGTAGCATTAGATATCCGTGAATCATTATGTCTTCCCAAGGTTTGGTATCAGAATGGAAGAGACTTTTGACTATCGTGTTAAAAGCCCAGAAACTGATAATGTCATGTGATTGGGGTCTAAGATCAAAAGGAAATACTTCTTCAAACATCTCTGAATTTTCTATCCATCTAGTGGCTATGTAAGGAGTCAAAGAAGAAGTCGCCCAAGTATCTAAAACGTCTTCTTCCGGTTGGAAGTCAGTAGAACCACATGACCCACATCCGCCTTTAGGTTCATCTACAAGTGGATTCACGGGTAGATTTTCCTCCTCAGCTAATTTCACTTCTCCACATCCCTCACAATACCACACAGGGAATGGTATACCATGATATCTTTGTCTAGAGATACACCAGTCCCATTTGAGAGAATCCACCCAATTATCATATCTGACCTTCATGTGCTCTGGATGCCAATCTAATTCTTCTCCAATTTTCAAATATTTCTCTTTAAGGTCCAAATATTTGATGAACCATTGTTCTGTAACAAGGAATTCGATCGGTGTATCGCACCTCTCGTGGACTTTCACATCGTGTGTGATTTCCCACTGTTTGCTTATCTTTCCAGCTTCCTTTAAATCTTCTATAATCTTATTTTTAGCCTCTTCAACATGCATACCTTCATACTCTTCGGCTACATCGGTCATATATCCCGTTTCATCTATAGCAATTCTTAATGGGAGTTCATGGGCATACCACCAATCGATATCGGCCTGATCCCCAAAAGTGCAGCACATCACTACACCAGTGCCTGTTTCCATTTCCACCTCTTCATCTTCAAATATAGGGACTTTTTGCCCAAATAGAGGTACTTCAGCCTTTTCTCCGACTAAATGCCGATGCTCTTCATCGTCTGGATGAACAAAGATCGCGACACAAGCAGGTAAAAGTTCAGGTCGTGTAGTAGAGATTACTACTTCTCCTTTCCCTTCAACAGAGAAATGGATGTTGTTGAATACTCCTTCTTTCTCCATATCTTCGGTTTCGACCTGGGATATCGCAGTTTCGCAATGTGGACACCAAAGCGTAGGAGCCTCTTTTCGGTATTCTCTCCCCATCTTATAAAGGTCGATAAATGATTTTTGAGAAGTCTTTAAGGTCCTTTCATCTATAGTTCTATAGAATAGGTCAAAATCCGCAGAAGTACCGATCCTTTTCCATTTTCTCTCTAATTCTTTTTCTAATTTTTCGCTTTCCCTTCTACAGATATCTCGGAATTTTTTTCTACCGGCCTCTTTCGGATCCACCCCTGTTTCATTTATGACAAATAATTCGGTCGCTATCCCATTATCGTCCCATCCCCAAGGATAGAAAAGATTGTAACCCTGCATCCTTTTATACCGAGCTATTATATCCATTTGGGTGTACGAATAAGCGTGACCTATGTGCATATCTCCCGAAATTGTAGGCGGAGGGGTATCGATAGAAAAATTGGGTTTTTTTGATTCCGGATCGTAACTATATATATCCATCTCTTCCCATTTCTTCATCCATTTCTTTTCGACTTCTTTGAAATCGTAATCTCCAGTGAGGCTCATAATGGATAGGTTCAAATCGATAGATAACTATTAAATTTTCGGAAAAACACACTCTAACTCGGCAATATATTTATTTAAAGTCTACTGAGAGAAATATAAAAGGGAATGATTTTCTAGATTACCTTGTTTAGGGGTTTGAATTTTAGTTCAAGTGCTCCTCAATTTTCTGTTTCAACTGTTCCTTTCCAAGTGCGCCGACCATTCTATCCATAACCTCGCTCTTCTTGAGTAGGACCATAGTCGGAATACTCGACACTTGGAATCTACTAGGAATGTTTTGGTTCTTGTCAACGTTCATTTTGCCGATCACTACTTCACCCTGTAGTTCCTTAGCTAATTCTTCTAGTACTGGCTCCATCATTTTGCATGGACCACACCAAGCGGCCCAGAAATCAATCAAAACAAGAGGGTATTCCTCTACAGTCTCTTCAAAGTCGTTGTCAGTTACCTTTATCGGCTCATCAGGATACTCTTTCGATTCTGTTTCGTTCATCATATTATCCACCATTTCTTCTTTTATCTTCTCAACTTCCTCATCTTGAGTCTTAGTCATCATTCTCACCTCTATTTAGCATTTCCTGAGTTTCATTTAAGTTGCTCAAAAAGAACCTCCCGGATGATTTCACAGGCATCTAGTATTTTCGGATATGTGATCGAATAAAAAGTATTATTTCCGTTTCTCTCCGCTTTAACCAACCCTCGCTTTTTAAGTTCCCCTAGATGTTGAGACGTTGTAGGTTGGCTTGTTTCTACTATTTCAGCAATCTCATTTACTGTCTTCTTTTCCTCTTCCAACTGTTTCAATATTTTCAATCTAGTAGGATGTGATAGCATCTTGCAGAGTCCGGCGTGCATATCGTGTATCTTTTCATCATCCGGCAGGTCCTTTTTCATATCTATATTAGTATATTCTAATATCCTTATATGTATCTTTTGGTTGGGTTAAAACTAAAAAACTATTGAGTATTGTCTTATTGATGATCGAAAAAGAAAGTTTTGAGGAGAAGAGAGAAAGGTTGAACGAACTGGTGATGGAAAAAGGAAATCTGCAGATGAAACGTTTTTTCAATTTGGATACGCAAGTATATGAAAGTGGAGTCCTTTCAAAAAAGAACAAGGAATTACTTGGACTAGTAGCTTCGCTTGTTTTAAAATGCGATGACTGCATCGAATATCATTTGAATCGCTGTAGCGAAGAAGGTGTGACCGATGAAGAGATGATGGAAGCTTTATCGATCGGGCTCGTCGTTGGCGGTTCTATAACTATACCACACTTGAGAGATGCGGTAGAAAAATGGATCGAATTGGAAGAGGAGTGATAATATGAAAAAAGATAAGATCTTTGAAAAGGTTAAAAATATTGTAGAGAAGGAAGAGGATAAAGATTCTAAATTAAAAAAAATTTGTTTACTCCTACATAATCAATTCGAAGGTTACGATTGGGTCGGGTTTTATTTGGTCGAAAATGGTGAATTAGTCCTTGGACCTTACGTAGGTGAACCAACGGATCATACGAATATAGACTTCGGTGAAGGTGTATGTGGCCAGGCCGCCGATAGAGAACAAACTTATCTTGTCGATGATGTCAAGCAGGAAGAAAATTATCTCTCTTGTAGTCCAGAAGTAGAGTCGGAAATCGTAGTCCCCATTTTCAGAGAAGGTGAAGTTATCGGAGAATTAGACATCGATTCCCACGAAAAAAATCGGTTTAGTGGAGATGATAAAGAGCTTTTAGAGGATATAGCTGAGATGGTAGGGAAGATACTATAAACATGTTATAACATTTTAATATTTTGTATAGGAGGAGTTAAAATCAATCATCTCAAGGGTGAAAAAAGCCCCTATTTGAAAGAACACGCAGAAAACCCTGTAGATTGGTATCCGTGGTGTGAAGAAGCTTTCGAGAAAGCGAAAAAAGAAGACAGACCTATCTTCCTTTCCATCGGGTATTCTTCCTGTCATTGGTGCCACGTGATGAAACGTGAATCTTTTGAAGATGAAGAAGTGGCGGAACTGATGAATGAGACTTTCGTTTCCATCAAGGTAGATAAAGAGGAAAGGCCAAACATAGATTCAATATATATGGACGTGGCGAGAAGCATGACGGGTAGAGGTGGATGGCCCCTGACTATTTTTATGACGCCCGGTAAAATACCTTTTTACGCTGGAACATACATCCCTAAAGAAGAAAAAAGAGGCATGGCCGGCCTGATGGAATTGATCCCAAGAATAGAAGAGTTATGGGAAAAGGACAGAGAAAGATTAGTGGAAAGAGGGCAGTCTGTTATAAAAAATCTAGAGAGAGAAGATTATACAGAAGAATATATTGACGAGTCGATATTGGATGAAGGATTTGATTATCTTTTAAGGGGTTATGATGAGAAATACGGTGGTTTCGGAAACTCTCAGAAGTTTCCAAGTCCCCAGAATTTCTTGTTTTTACTCAGATATGGTGTGAGAAAAGGGGAGGATAAAGCCATCGAAATGGTCCGTAGAACATTAGAAGAGATGCGTCAAGGCGGTATATATGATCATCTCGGGTACGGCTTTCACAGATATTCTACAGATCGAAAATGGATTTTGCCTCACTTCGAGAAGATGCTTTACGATCAAGCTATGATCTCTCTAGCTTACACCGAAGCATGGCTGGTGACTAAAGATGACTTTTATGCTAGAACTGTTGAAGAAATCATAGAATATATAGATAGAAATCTAAAATCAAAGAAAGGTGGTTTCTATTCATCCGAAGATGCAGAGTCTTCTGGAGAGGAAGGCGCCTATTACACTTGGAGTAAAGACGAGATTGAAAAAATCTTAGGTACAAAAAACAATGTCTTTGTTAAGCTGTTCAACGTGAAAGATGAAGGGAACTTTAGGGAAGAAGCTACCAATAAAAAAACCGGTGAGAACGTATTATATCTTGGAGAAAACATAGATGATCTTGTTGAAGATGAAGACGTTTCGGTTGAAGATATCGAAATGATGAAAAAGAAACTTTTTGAACATAGACTTCAAAGAGAAAGACCCAAAGTTGATAATAAAATATTGACTGACTGGAATAGCCTTGTTGTGGCCGCTTTGAGTAAAGTCGGTTTCTTGTTTGACAAACATAGATATCTAGATATGGCCGAGAAGACCATGTCTTTTATACTAGATGATATGGTGATCGATGGTGACCTTTATCACGCATACATCGATGGTAATCTTACAGTGAAAGGTGGTCTAGATGACCATGCATTCTTAATCTGGGCACTGCTCAATCTCTATCAAACGACTTTCAACCCCGAGTATCTAGAAAAAGGAATAGAGTTTACAGATACTATGTTTAATACATTTTGGGACGAAAAAAATGGCGGGTTTTTCATCTCAAAAAAAGATGACAAAGATCTGCCGCTGAATAAAAAAGAAGTCTATGATGGTGCCTATCCGTCCGGAAATTCTATAGCACTACTTGATCTAGTCTTACTTGATCAAATAACTGGGAAGGAAAAATATGGTGAAGCTATAGAAAGAATGATAGGAGCTTTTGGTGGAAGGATTTTAAAAAATCCAGGCCAGTTTACCATGTTATTGAGCGCTTTACAATCTTGGTGGTCAGGCGGTAAGGAGATAGTAATTGTCGGAGAAGAAGATGAGGTCGAAGATCTTATAGATGTTTTAAGAAATAATTTTCTACCAAATTCCGTATTGATAGTCAAAAATGAGGATAATAAAGAAAGGTTGAAGGAACTCATTGAATTCATCTCCTCCATGGAAAAAGTCGATGGAAAAGCTACTGCCTACGTCTGTGAAAACTTTACCTGCGAAGAACCGACAACGGAAATCGAAAAGTTCAAGGAAATTCTCGAAAAAAGTTAAAAACAACTCTACCTCTCATCTTTTAAGCAGTACCATGGATAAAGAAGATTTGATAGTAAAATATTCCTCAATAGAAGATGAGGTCCGATCAAGGATAGATGATTTCAAGCATTTATGGGAAAACGGCGATCAAGATGAGATATTTAATGAATTGACTTTTTGTCTCTTCACCCCTCAATCCAAAGCTAAAGTATGTTGGAACACTGTAGAAAAGTTGAGAGAAAAAGGTATGATAGAAGAAGGAGAGAAATCTGATATCTCTGATGAGATAAGAAGAGTGAGATTTAGACACAACAAATCTGAGTACTTAGTCGAGGCAAGAGAGAATTTTTTAGAGAAGGACTTCTCGATGAAAGATAAGTTGAAAGAGTACGAGGATCCCAAAAAAGCAAGAGAATGGATAGTAGATAACGTAAAGGGGCTTGGCTACAAGGAAAGCAGTCATTTTTTGAGAAATATAGGCTATACTCAAGATCTGGCTATACTGGATAGACACATATTGAAGAATCTGAAACAACTTGGAGTTATAGAAGAGGAGCCTAAAACTTTGACTAAGAAAAAATATCTAGAGATAGAAGAAAAGATGAAAGAGTTTTCAGAGGAGATCGGTATACCTCTAGGTCATCTGGATCTTGTACTATGGCATGAGGAGACCGGACATATCTTCAAATGATATATATTGTCAATCTATTCTTTTCACAAATTCTCCTACACTTTTTCTAGATGGTGTTTCTGGAACTTCTTTTGGATAACCTAAAGGAGTCACTGTAGCGACGTAGTGTTCCTGCGGAATGCCTAGTTTTTCTTTTACATCCTCTCTATCCATGGCTGCGATCCAACAAGTTCCTAGACCGTGGGCCCATGCTGTCAAAATGAAATGATATGCAGCTATATCGCCATCTTGTTTGAGCCTTCCTGTCTTTTCTGGATCACAGCAGATCGCGACCGCCATAGGGGCCTCTGCGATAGGGGCACTATTACTGCCTCTCCTCTTTGCCATGAATTCTACTGTATCTCTATCTTTAATCGGTATGAAATAGTAAGACTGTGAGTTTCTAGAAGTAGGGGCGAAACGACAGGTTTCGAATATCTTCTGTAGTGTCTTTTCAGACACT
>CAZRWG010000007.1:0-14627 GCA_964603805.1 uncultured Thermoplasmata archaeon | reverse complement strand
TTCTCTAATAACATCAGTATAATCTGAACCGGTGAAAGAACCGAATTTGTTACCATCAGGGTCTACAATATTCACTTCACCACCTGTATGACTCAATTTTCCATTTTCAGTTAGTCCCATACTGTATGTGTTCAATCTTTCCTCTTTGATTTCGTCTTCGTATTCAGAGAGGATATTGTCTTTAAATAAATCTAAAGTGAACTTAGCGAAATCGACCATGTCGCTTGTAAGGTCGATCAACTCTTCTCTTTCTTCACTGGTCAAAGATTTAGTAACTCCTCCTGGAAGACCGAAAGCAGGATGCACCGATTTTCCTCCCAACATTCTAACTATCTTCTGACCCTTTCCTCTCTGCTTGATCACTTTTTTACCTATCTCTTCTCCGACCTGTTCGATAACGCCTAATATGTTTCTAGAATCTTTAGGAGCATCAACACCAACTAAGAAATCAGGACTCGCCAAATAATAGAAATGTAATATATGGTCAGCGTAAATATAAGCATTGTAGAAGACCTCTCTCAATTTTTTAGCAGGCTCTGGAGGTTCTACATCGTATGCATCGTCGAGAGCTTTTGAAGCAGCCAAATGATGAGCTTCTGGACAGACACCACACACCCTATTAGTTATATTCGGCATGTCTTCGGCTTTTCTTCCTTCACAGAACTTTTCGAATCCTTTATATTCTGGAACTTGAAGGTAAGCGTTCTTTACGTTCTCATCATCATCTAAAAATATCTCTATCTTCCCGTGGCCTTCCAAACGTGTTATTGGATCAATCGAAATTTTATTATCTTCACTCATCAATATCACCTCTCCTGAACTGCATGATACTGCTCGGTAAACTGAACATGTAGAAAGAACCTGTAGGATCTCTAACACTCTTCATTGTCTCTATGACCTCTTCTTCTGTTTTTTTCTCCTCACCTTCGATGCCAATCACCGAAGCAAGGGCAGAGGACATTCTACTACCCTGATCCTTTACCTCTTTGACAGGCCCATTACAACCCACACAAGGATGGGCCACTTCAGGACAAGGTGCATCACACATCCCCGCTGTCGCGGGTCCCATACAAAGTACGCCTTGATCCAAAATACATTCTTCCGGATCTATCTCCACTTCTTGGATCGGTTTCAATCCATCTATCTTTTTCTCTTCTCTATCCATCGGACAAACATCACAAACACTTTTATCTGAAATCAAATCGTATTTTCCAACATCAGTCTCATCGTCTAAAAGAGCGGGGAATGCTTCCTCTAACTGATTCGGTAAAGGAGGACAACCAGGAAGATAATAATCAACGTCGATTATCTCCTCAAGAGGGACTATGTAATCAAGCAATTCCGGAAGTCCGAGTTCACCTTCTTCTACATCACTGATTCGCTTAGGTAACGGCCCTTCATCAGTAGTCTTCGTAGTAGATGCTCTTTCTAACAGTTCCACCTTACTGCTCAAATTACCAAGCCCAAAAAGACCACCATTCACGGAACAAGAACCGTAAGCAACTACTTCTTTTGCCTTCTTCCTTAATATCTCAGCCATCTCCTTGTTTTCTTCAAGCCGGATAGATCCATTGATGAACATTATGTCAATCTCGTCTTCATCGAATTCATCTACATCATCATATTTTATATCCATAGCCACAGGCCAAAAAACTATTTCAGCCTGATCTACTACATCAAGTATCATCTCATCTATATCAAGAACGCTGACTTGACAGCCTCCGCAGGCCCCACACCAATAAAAACCTATTTTCTTTTTGTCACTCATCATCATCACCTCTCAGCGAACTACCGTTCAGGTCTAAAGGCCCTAACTCCTTTATCTCAGCCGTGAGTTCTTCCATTATCTTTGCAAATTTTCCTCCTTCAGCGGAAGAAACCCACTCTAATCTCAGCCTTTGAGGATTTATACCAAAATCCTCCATCATCTTCTTCATCAAATCTGCTTTTCTCATGGTCTTGTAATTTCCATCTATATAATGACAGTCGCCAGGATGACATCCCGCAATCAAAACACCATCTGCTCCTTCGTGAAAAGATTCGAACACATGTTCTGGAGAAACTCTAGAAGAACACATCACTTTGATATTCAAGGCATTAGGTGGATACTGTTCTCTACTCACACCGGCTAAATCTGCTCCAGCGTAGCTACACCAGTTACATAAAAAGGCGATGATCTTAGGATCGAAGTCTTCAGAACGCATCAGATCACCTCGTCCATCAATGCCGATTTTATCATAGCGGATAATTGATCATCTTCAAAGCCCTTTTGTGTTATAGCGGCGGTAGGACAAACACTAGCGCAGGAACCGCATCCTTTACACAGAACATCTGTTATCTCAGCTATTTCATCTTCCTTATTGAAGTCGATAGCACCATAAGGACACACCGATATACACATTTTACAACCACTACATCTGTCGTCGTCGATCTCGGCGATGATGCCTTCACTCTTGGTATACCCTTTCATCATAGGTACTTCGGCTTTAGAAGCTGCTCCGTCTGCCTGAGACAATGTATCGGCGATATTCTTTGGATAGTGAGCCCCACCAGCCAGATAAACACCTTCTGAGGGGAACTCTAGGGGTCTTAGTTTAGCGTGGGCCTCCATGAAGAAACCTGAAGGATCGGAAGAGAGTTTCAACATCTTCTGTAATTTTGATGTGCTCGGATCTCCTTCCAACTGCATCGCTAGTACAAGATAATCAGAATCCATCTCCACGTCTTCATCTAAAAGATTATCATGAACTTTAACGTGGATTTTGTCTCCTTCCTCTGAAATTTCAGGTTTATCTTCCGTCGAATATCTGAGGAAGATCACTCCGTTCTGTTCCTGCACATCCGCATAATACTCTTCTTCGTTCTTACCGAAAACTCTCATATCTTTATAAAGTATGTAAACGTTAGAATCGGGATACTTTTCTTTTATAGCCTTAGCGTTTTTCAATGAATTTCCACAGCCCACTCTGCAGCACCATGGGCGCTCCTCTTCCATAGCTCCAACGCAATTGATGAATACTACGTTCTCAGGGTCTTCTAACGAATCCTTTGCAAGGGCTTCATCCAGCTCAAGCTGTGTCATGACTCTATCGTCTTTATCATACCAGTAGAACCCTTCCGGATCGATCTCCTGAAAACCGGTGGTGAGAACTATGGTATCGCTCTCTACAACTTCTCCATCATCTAACTTGACCTCATAATTCCCTATATATCCTTCTACATCATCGACTTCTGTAGAGGTTTTTACAGTTATATTTTCCTGCTCTTCTATTTGATGGGCCATCCTTCTTGCAAACTCACCAGCATCTATATCCGATGGGAAAAGTGTGTTCAATCTATTAAGCTTCCCACCAAGTTTATCTTCTCTCTCGATCAGGGTCACTTTTTGACCAGCATCGGCCATGCTTAAAGCGGTCTTCATCCCGGCAGGACCTCCACCGATGATAACTGTTTTATCGCCCACCTCTATCTCGTGTTCCTTGAGCGCAGCTAAACGTTTAGCTTTGGAGACCGCCATCTTTGTGAGACGTCTGGCCTTCTCCGTCGCTTTTTCCGGTTCTTGACTATGCACCCAACTGCATTGATTCCTGATGTTCGCCATCTCGAGTAGATAGCGGTTTAAACCTATCTCTTCTAAAGTGTCTTCAAAAAGCTCAGCATGGGTCCTAGGAGAACACGCCGAGACAACGAACCTATTCAAACCGTGTTCTTCAACCGCTTCTTTCAACTCTGCTTGAGCGTCTTCTGAACATGCAAAGGTAGGATCAGAAATATATTTGACCTCAGGTATATCTTCTAAACTTTCCAAAACACTATCTATGTCAAGATAATTGGCTATGTTCTTACCACAGTGACACACAAAAACACCGATCCTCGGCTCTTCTTCGGTTATATCCCTCTCTTCTGGTTTTTCAGGTTTGCCTTTTCTTTCTCTTCCTTTTAGTGCCTCTAAAGCTCTAGCAGCAGCCCCACTAGCCTGAGCAACGCTGTCAGGTATGTCTTTTGGAGATTGAGAGCAACCTGCAAGATAAATACCCTCTCTTGTAGACTCCATTGGAGCAGTCAAAACATCTTTAGATTCAAAAAATCCGTGCTCGTCAACTTCGATGCCTAGTATCTCTGCCAATTCTTCGTTTCCTTCGGAAGGTACTATAGCTGAAGAAAGAACGACCATATCTACCTCGTTCGTTTTTACCTCTCCTCTCTCGGTATCTTCATACTCCACAGATAACTTGCCATCCTCGGTCTTGTAGACTCTAGAGGGTCTTCCTCTTCTGTAATTAACTCCCTTCTCCTTAGCCTTATCATAATACTGTTGAAAATCTTTACCGTACGCTCTCAGATCCATATAATGCACATATGCATCGATATCAGGATTATCACCAATTGTGATTGATGCCTCTTTCGTCGCATACATACAGCAGACCCTAGAACAGTACGGCATTCCCTTCTGCTTGCATCTAGAACCTACACATTGTATCCAAGCGACTTTCTCCGGCTCTTCACCATCAGAAGGTTTCAATACCTGGCCTTCCGTGGGACCCGAAGACGACAACAACCTTTCGTACTCCAAAGCGGTTACGACATCATCGTACTGATCATAACCGTATTCTTCACGCCATTCGTCCGGTTCCATCATCTCGTATCCTGTAGCCAGTATGATGCTGCCTACATCGAGTTTGATTTGCTCAGATCTCTCCAAAAATTTGATAGCTTCTGCATCGCAAACTCGCTCGCACGCACCGCAACCTACACAATTTTCGTAATCGATGGTGTAAGAAAGTGGTACAGACTGAGGGTACTCTACATAGATAGCCTTTCTGGTGGAGAGTTCTTCATCAAACTCATTAAGCACCTCTACTGGGCAGGCATCGGCGCAGTCCCCGCATCCGGTACATTCTTCAGGATCTACGTATTTCGTTTTTCTCCATACATCAACGGTAAAACTCCCCGCGCTTCCGCTCATATCTTTGACTTCTGAATAGGTCAAAAGGTCTATATTTTCATGTCTACTAGTTTCCACCATCTTAGGAGCCGAGATGCAGATAGAACAATCATCGGTAGGGAACGTTTTGTCGAGTTTTACCATATTCCCTCCGATACTCGGTTTTCTATCAACGATTACGACTTCATAGCCCTTTTCAGCCAGATCAAGGGCAGACTGTACTCCTGATATACCTCCTCCAATTACCAAAACATCCTTCTTAATCTCTTTCATATTGATTACCTTCAAATTTTGTATATCTTTATCGTTTCTTAAGAACTCGATAGAAGTGGTTTAAAAAAGAACAAATGGTCCCTTCTTTTGCATATATAAATCGTCCTTTTCAACCTTGGTAAGGTCATCAATTAGAGGATGACATCAATAGGCTTATTTAAAAATTTCCATCCAACTGTAATGATAACATCGAAAGACTGATAATCTATGAAGTATTGTTTCTTGACAATATGTCCGCTAAGATAAAAGTCTCCGTAGGTGATGTAGAACTTTACGGAGAGTTAAAAGAAACGGATTGCGCCGAGAGGATAAAAAAATCATTACCTCTCGACTCCGAGTTTCAGACCTGGGGCGATGAATTCTATTTTTCGATTGGTCTCGAGATGGGATTAGACGATACTGCAAAACAAGAAGTCGAAGTCGGAACTATAGGATACTGGCCCAGCGGTGAAGCTTTGGCTATATTTTTCGGTCCTACGCCCGCTTCTTCAGGAAAAAAGCCTGTTGCAGCGAGCGATGTAAATATAGTGGGAAAAGTCGAGAACGCTGAAAGCCTAAAAGAGGCAAAAGACGCCAGTAAAATCAGGGTAGAGACTATTTAAAAACCACAATCCTTCCTTTCTTAACCTCATCTTAAACCCATAAAAATAATAACGACCCTTTTCAATCACTCACCATGTCCCAAGAGCAAGATCCGATGGAAGAGGATATCAGGTTGATGAAGAAATTCATTGCAGATAAAGTTGAAAAGACCAACACTGAAGGTGTAGTTTTAGGTCTTAGCGGAGGGTTAGATTCAACTACTGTTCTCAAGCTTTCTATAGATGCTCTCGGAAAGGAAAAAGTGCATGGCATAATAATGCCAGAAAGCGCGAGTCCTGAGGAGGATATGAGAGACGCAAGATGGATAGCCGAGAAGTGGGATATAGAATATGACGAATACAATATAGATCCGATCTTAGAGTGTTTTCCCGCAAGTCCAGATAAAAGGCTGCCTTATGCGAATCTAAAAGCAAGAGTAAGAACCAATATAGAATACTATGTTGCAAACGTAGAAAATAAACTCGTCATAGGTACTAGCAATAAAAGTGAACTTTTACTTGGATATACAACAAAATATGGTGACAGTGCAGCCGATTTTCTACCTATGGGAGATGTTTACAAATCGGATGTTAAAAAATTAGCTAAAAAAATCGACGTTCCGGAAAGGTTTATAGAAAAAGTGCCGAGAGCAGGTCTCTGGGAGGGACAAACGGATGAAGAAGAATTGGGACATACCTACAAAGAAATAGACGAAGTTCTCAAGTGTATAGAGGCACAGGAAACGTTAGAGAAAATAGCGGAAAAGAACGGAGTTTCAGAAAGCACTGTCAAGGACGTGAAAGAGATGATCAACAACTCCGTTCATAAACGAAAATTCCCAACTGTATTGAAGCTCAGAAGCAGGACCATCGGCTTAGATTGGAGAGAATTTACTCAATAACGGAGAAGATTAGCATGGTCGTTATATTGTTAGCTGGTATGCCGGGTGCTGGAAAGGAAGAATTTCTAAATATAGCTAAAGAGAAAGAATACGACGTTGTAAGAATGGGGGACGTAGTTAGAGAGCAAGCTGAATTGGCAGAAATCTCTAAAAAAGATATCAGCATAGGTGAATTTGCTACCAGAGAAAGAAATGAACATCATTATGGAATTTGGGCTGATAGAACACTATCTAGAATTTCAGAGAAAAAAACCGTTATAGATGGGATTAGAAGTACGGAAGAAGTAAATATATTTAGGTCGGAACTTGAAAAAGATGCTCCTATCGTGGCTATCCATGCCTCCCCGAAAACAAGATTTGATAGACTGAGGGATAGAGAAAGAGAAGACGCACCACAAACTCGAAAAGAATTTCACGAAAGGGATTTGAGAGAGCTTGATTGGGGTTTGGGGAAAATAATAGCTAGAGCAGATTGGATGATAGTTAACGAAGGAACTCTACCAAAATTTTATAAAAAATCTGAGGACGTCTTGGATGCTATAGGCTCAGAGGAAGCTAGGTGACCTGTCTTTTCTATACAAAAGGTTTTTAAGATAGAGCTCTCAATTACTTCGGATATATGGCTAAGAGATGGAGCGAAGAAGACGATGATCTCGATGTCGACCTAGAATTCGATCGTGTCGAATACATGAAAAAAGAGATAAACAAAGGAAAATCGACTCTCATAGCTGTAGCTATAGCTCCAATATTCGGTATCATTACGATGTATGTTTTCACATTGACTCTAGATTGGTTGATAAGCCTTCTTACTGGGATGCTCGGTTTGATTTTTTTAAAGCCCATATATGATATATTGAACATTGACCTCGATAAGATAGGCAAAAAGGGATGGGTTAAGAACGGTGGAGTTTATTTTTTGACTCTGCTAGCTGTTTGGATAATACTAATGAATCCTCCTTTTGGTGATTTTGTTGATCCGCAGGTGAACGAGATGGAGATCGAGGTCTATTACGAAGGAAATTGGATCCCACTTGAAGAGACAAATGTCTCAGATAGAGACGAATGGGATGTTCGGGTAAGATTAAAGATCACTTCTAATACAAAGATGAGAAGAGTTGAAATAAATAATGAAGAAATAGAACCTGAAGACGGACATTGGTATGTTGTTTCCTACCAGGGGATGGAAGTGGGTGACCATGAGACCTTAAGGATATCTATGGAAGATATAAACGGCAACAGTAGAACAGTAGAGAGAGGATTTACCTTAGAAGAGAAGGATTAAAGACATTACAGGAAGACTCGCCCAAAGTATTTTATAGCCTCTTGGATTTTTCTCTAAAAGAGCCATTTATGACAGACGAAAAAGTATTGAAAGTCAAAGAAGCACCTCAAGAAGACATCGGGAGGAATAGAGCAAGGTTAGGTGCTAAAACGAGGATGGATCTTGGTGTTGAAGTCGGTGATGTTGTAAAGATAAAAGGAGAAAAAGAAACAGTTGCTAAAGTCTTTAGATTATCATCTGAAGACGAAGGCGAAGACATAATCAGGATTGATGGGCTAGTTAGAAAAAACGCTAAGGTCTCGATGGGAGATAAGGTGGAAGTAAGTAAGGTTTCGGTGAGCGAAGCAAAAAAGGTAGTAATAGCGCCAGTGATAGAAGAAGGAAACAGATTAAAATTCGGAGAGGGCATCGATTCTTACGTAAAAAAACGACTTCTTAAACGCCCGATCTTAACAGGAGATGCCATAGTCGTACCAGGGATAGCTCTTATGGGAGGTAGTGTGCCCTTTATGGTTATATCCACTAATCCTGTCGAACCAGTAGTGATTTCTGATAAAACGGAAGTTGTGGTGAAAACGGAACCCGTTAGTGAAAGTGAAGTAATCGCAACTACACGAGTGACTTATGAAGACGTAGGTGGCCTAGATGAGGAATTGAAAAGAGTTAGAGAGATGATAGAACTTCCTTTAAAGCATCCAAAACTTTTTGAAAGGCTAAGTATAGAACCGCCTAAAGGAGTTCTTCTTCACGGGCCTCCCGGCACTGGAAAAACTTGGATCGCTAAAGCAGTAGCTAACGAAGCAGGTGCTAATTTCTTATCTGTACAGGGACCAGAGATCATGTCCAAATATTATGGACAGAGTGAAGAAAAATTGAGAGAAAAATTTGAAGAGGCAAAAGATCAATCACCATCGATTATATTCATAGATGAACTCGATTCTATAGCTCCTAAAAGAGACGATGTTAAAGGCGAAGTTGAAAGAAGAGTTGTCGCTCAACTTTTGACGCTTTTAGATGGATTGACACAGAGAGGAGAAACTATAGTTATCGCTGCCACTAATCGTGTTGATGCTATTGATCCTGCTCTGCGAAGACCAGGGAGATTTGATAGAGAGATAGAGATAGGTCTCCCGGACAGGAATGGAAGAAAAGAGATCCTACAAATACATACGAGAGGGATGCCTGTGGCGAATGACGTTGAACTTGCCAACTTATCTGAATTCACGCATGGATTTGCTGGTGCAGATCTGGAATCACTAGTCAAAGAAGCGGCCATGCGTGCATTGAGAAGATATTTGCCCGAGATAGAGATGGGAGAACCTATACCGAGTGAAGTGTTAGAAAAGATGGAAGTTAAAGAAAAAGATTTCTTAGAGGCGCTTAGAGAGATAGAACCTAGCAGCCTACGAGAGATAATGGTAGAGATACCTCGGGTTTCATGGGACGATGTTGGTGGACTAGATACTATAAAAGAAAAATTAAAAGATTCGGTGGAGAGACCTATATCTGATCCGGAATCTTTCATCAAGATGGGCATCGAACCTCCAAAAGGCATCCTGCTTTACGGACCTCCTGGAACTGGAAAAACTCTTTTAGCTAAAGCGATCGCGAATGAGAGTAATGCCAACTTCATCTCTGTCAAAGGTCCTGAAGTTCTTTCAAAATGGGTTGGAGAAAGTGAAAAGGCAATAAGAGAGATTTTCAAAAAGGCCCGTCAGACAGCCCCATCCGTTGTATTCCTAGACGAACTAGATGCACTAGCTCCTGTGAGAGGAGGAGGAACAGACGGTACTACAGACAGAGTAGTAAATCAGCTTTTGACTAGTCTGGACGGGATAGAAAGAAACACAGATATAGTAGTAATCGGAGCGACAAATAGACCCGATAGGATAGACAATGCTCTTTTGAGAGCTGGACGGTTCGATCATAGATTATCGGTACCAGTACCCGATAGGGAGGCAAGAGAAAAAATATTTAATATCCATACTAGGATTATGCCTCTCGAAGACGATGTCGATATGGATCATCTAGTGAACGCTACGGAATCTTACGTGGGGGCAGATATAGAATCTGTCTGTAGAGAAGCAGGTCTAAAAGCTATTAAAAATGAATCAGAAGAGGTCAAGATGGATCATTTCAAGGAAGCTCTTAGAGAAGTCAAACCATCAGTCGATGAAGAAGTTAAAGAGATGTACGAAGAATGGGAAGAAGAGATGGAAAAAAGCGTTAATAAGAAGAAAGATTTTAATGGTGTAGACATATATCGGTAATAATAAGTAGAATAAAATATTTGATAAAAAGGAGGTAAAATGATATGAGGATGTTTGTTACTGAATTGCGAGGCAAAACCGTGATGACCAACGACGGACAGATACTTGGAAAGATAGACAATTTTGTGATAGATACAGATACAGGAAACATAAAACATGTTTTGGCAACACCGGCTGAGGAGATAGAAGCCGAACTGTTTGAAACAGATGCAGAAGATCGATTGGTTTTGCCTTATGAGGGGATGAAAGCTGTTAAAGACGTAGTTGTGATGGAAAATATAAGCATGGATTAGAAAACTATAAGGATTCATTCCCTTTGGTTTATCTCCCTTTTTCCTAAAATAGAGAGGGAGCGATAAACGCCATTTATTAAATGGACTCGAAGAAAGATAGTTCGAGTTGATCGATCTATGGAAAAAAGCGTTAAAAATAGACTGAGAAAACTAGGGATTAGACCTACTAAGAGTCTCGGGCAGAATTTTCTTGAGAACGAAAACATCGCTAAAAAGATAGTTCGATCCGCTAACATCACAGAATCTGACAAAATTTTGGAGATAGGTCCAGGATTAGGAATTCTGACAAATTATATAGTTGACAGAGCAGGAAAAACGATTTTGATAGAAAAAGATGTGAGCCTTGCTAGCTATCTTGATGGGCGGTTTTCGAATTATGAGATAGAGATTATACAAGAAGACGTTTTAGAAGTCGAACTACCTGATTTTGACAAAGTTGTATCTAACCTCCCTTTTAGTATATCTTCCCCCATAACCTTTAAACTGCTAAAATGTGATTTCAAGGTAGGAATATTAACCTACCAAGAACAATTTGCAGAGCGTATGATGGCCGAGGTAGGAGAAGAGAATTACTCCAGATTATCTGTAATGATTTCAGTTTATGCCGATGTAAAAAAATTATTCAACATCTCTAAAAAGAGTTTTTATCCGCCTCCAAAAGTCGATGCTACTGTGATAAGATTAATACCTTCTAGGCCTGATTTTGAGATCAAAAACAAGAATATTTTTTCTAAAGTTGTGAAAGAACTTTTCAACTATCGAAGAAAAAAGATAAAAAATGCCCTAAACACCGGCATGGATTTAGATGTTGAAAAAGTTCCTTATGGAGAAAAAAGAGTTGGTAATATTTCGCCTAAGCAGATAAACGAAATCGTAAATCATCTGATCGAAGAAAAAATCATTTGCAAAGATATATCAAACGACTAATATCTGATGTCCATGAATCATTCAAATTCTACACCACATTTTGGACAGAATTTGTCTTCCTGTTTTACTTCCACACCACACTCTGGGCAAACAAAAGTAGATTCACCTAATGTAGCCCCACATTTTCTGCAGAATTCATCTCCTTCTTTTACCTCTTTGCCGCATTTAGGACATTCGGTCTCTGTAATCAACTCTACACCACAATTCGGACAATAGATATCCTCATCGTCCCCTTCAAAATCGCATTTAGGACAAGTTTTTACCATCTCTTTTTTTCCCTTTTCCTCTGTTATTTGTTGATCTTTCTTTCTCCTGTCCTCAATTTTTGTCTCTGCTTCGCTTTCTTTTTCACTTTCATCGTAAAGCTTTTCTTCGTTTCCAACAAGGTTAGGAAAACGTTCCTTAACCATCTCAGGAGGACCTTCCTTCTTGTCGATATCTTGTCCAGATATCAGTCCTGCACCCTCTTTTCCTTTAATTGTTTTTTTACATTTGATTGAATATTTCAAAGCCCCTGTATAATCTTCTTCATCGAAACATTTTTCAGCTTTTGCGTAAAACTCCTCAGCCTTCTTCCCATGATCGCTCTTATCTAAAAGGTCACGAGCCAATTTCATCTCAAATTTTGATTCAAGGAAATTGTCAGGAAGGCTTTCTAGTTTTTCTTTCTGTTTTTCCAGTTCTTTCCTTTTACGAGCTGCCTCTTCAGTTTCATTAAATTCTACTTCGTCTAGTTCATCAACCGTATAGGACTTTTTCACAGAATCGCTATCAGACGCATACATATTTGTTTTCTTTTTAGAAAGATCATCTTTAGCCTTTGCAGTCAAATTTTTAGCTTGTGACAAATCACCTTTTTCTAGTGCCCGCTCCGCTTCATTGACCATATCTTCAGCGTTTTTGACATCTTTTCCTTTTCGTTTCATTAACCTCGTGACTCCTTTGGTTCTTTTGACCGTATTGTAAGCTTTATCTTCAGGAGATAGTTCTTTTTTAGTCTTTATTTTTTCTAATCTTCTTTTTTTGGTTCTTTCCAAATAAAAATATGCGGAAATGGAAAGTACCGCAAATATGATTATACTCATTATTATTAGCAAAGAGGTGCTCATATTTATATAAAAGATATTTCCAAGCTGATATAAGTCTTTCGGGAAGAATTGAAAACCCCTTAAAGATAAGCTCCTTTTTAAAATCATTTTCTCTCAAAAAGTATTTTATAATATTGAATCATGGCCAAAGATAGGTGGTGCGGATTCCAAACCTAGAAAAGCTGAAAAAAGAAAAAAATATATCTGAACTTAATGAATATATTCTGCACACCGATATCGAAATTCAAAAAAAGGCTATAAAAGCCATCACTAGATTGATAGATAAAGGGGTGTATGATTCTTCAACTTTGAAGCACATTGAAAAGGCACTCAATGATGAACATAAAGATATCAGGAGACATGCAGCCAAAGTTATTTATAAACTAGCACAAAACAACGTTTACGATACTTCTTCTTTGAAACCGTTAATTTCTCTTCTAAACGATGAAGATGAACAGATAAAAGGGGCTGCCGCAAAAGCTTTGAGAGGGTTAGCTGAAAAAGAAGTTCATGATCCAAGCTCAATAGAACAATTGAACAAAAATTTGAGAGATGATAACGAGTTCGTCAAGTGGAATACGATAAGAACACTGGAAGTTCTTGCAGAAAAAGGAATCTGTAGGTCTTCTACATTAAATGGACTCTATTATATATTAGATAACTCTGACGAAGAAACAAAAAACGTAGCACTTCACACATTTCGGGCTATGGCAGATAATGGTATTACTGATGATGAATCTTTAGAGAAGATAGGAAATTTACTCAGCGGTTCTAGTGCAGAGGTGAAAAGAAATGCAGCTAAAACTATCGAGGTTCTAGCAAAAAATAAAGTCGACATTTCCCCAGTCATTGGGAAGTTGAATAGACTTTTAAGAGAAATAGATAAAAAAAATAGTAAGGCAGCGGCTTCCGCATTAAAATATGCATTTGAGAACGGGTATTATCAAAGGAGAACAATCAAAATCTTGAGTAAAATGTTACTTGATTCTGATAAAGAACGACAAAAACAGATGGCTAAAAATCTTCTCGAGTTCGCCGAAATCGGATTTATGGACGAAGCTTCTATAGAACCTTTAAATCAATTGATAGATTCCGATGACATAGATATTAGTAAAATCGCAATAAGAACTCTAACATTAATGGCGATGAATGGGATCGAGCAGGATAGAATATTAGAAATCTTAAATGATAATCTTGAAGATGGTGAGGTAGAAACAAAAAAACTCTCGGCTAAATCTATAAAAAAACTAGCTAGCACAGGAGTCTATAGTTCTAAATCTACAGAATCTTTGTTCGATCTTCTTGAGCATCCACAGGATGATGTAAAAGAAAATGCAATGGAAGCTATTGAATTCATTACTATAGAAAAAAAATGTGAAGAATCTATTTTAGAAAGAGTATTAGATGCACTACAGGATACAAACAGATTTGTTAAAATTTCGGCCGTTTCTACTTTGAAACAACTAGCTGAGCAGGGGATATATTCAGAAAAATCCATAAGCTATCTAAACGATCTTCTCCACTCACAAGATGAAACTCTAATAGAAAGGGGCTTATTGACCCTATCTGTTCTAATTGAACAGGGAGTTTACAATAATAAAACAATAGAACTGCTTCAAAACTTTGATGAAAAATCTCAATACAGTATTCATAGAAAGGCCCAGGATCTCATTAAAATAGTTGAGGAAAGGAGTTAAAAAAAGGCGATATAATCAAAACCCAGCCTAACATAAACTCCATGAAGTAAAGCCGGGATAATTAAACGGGAATTTTTTTTGACCCCGGTTCTTCTCAAACCCCTTGAGTTTAGAGGAAGCCTTTTTACTGTCACAATTTTTTATCTTAATTTTTTCTTACCGTGATTTCTATAGATGAAACGTTAGTAGTTCCATCGCCTTCATCATTCTCCAACTGTTCAGTCTCGGTCACTATGTCTGTAATCTCCGCGTCGTCCAAAAAGCGGTTCTTCGCTATCTCCGCTATATCAACTGCTTTGCTTATAGCTCTTCCGCGGGCTTTTATGACCGCTTCTTCGCTTCCACTACTGAACTGGGTCATTAACGCCA
>CAZRWG010000006.1:10739-15092 GCA_964603805.1 uncultured Thermoplasmata archaeon | reverse complement strand
AGACCTTTGCCGACTTTGAAGAGTAGCATTTTCTTACCTTCTCCGGGAACGTAAATGCGGATGAGTATCTCCCCTTGATTTGGTTGATATATCTTTTTCACGAAACCTCCTTCTAAATCTTTGAATTCTTTGACTGCTGCTCTTATCTCAAGGGACTCCATCTCTTCTTTCATCGTAATCACTTAATCTTTTGGTCTTATTTATCTATAAAGGACTCTGCATACTCATAAGTATTGGGGGATCTGATAGATAGAAAAAGGACCCCCTTTTTGGAGAAAGTTGAGCTAATTTCACTCTACAAGACTTTCTTCTTTCAACTCTTGGTAGTCCTCTTCGATCAATTGGTCTAGTTTTTTAACCTCGAAATGTTCTTCGTCTGTCCAAGCATTCGCCGCAGCCTTGTACATATCAGAAACGAAAGTTACGAGTTTTTTCGGCAGTCTAGGCGGTTCGGGCCATTCTTCTTTAGGTAGGTCCTCATCTTTTGCTTTTTCCATCTTTTCGTGCCATTCTCCTCCTCTATAATAATTCCTCAACATCTGTTTACTCAGCTTGAATCCATCGTATTCGAACCTGTCCTCGTCTAGCGTGCCTAAGACGTCAGCCAACATGAGTTCTCCATTTCTGTTCAGCGCGACCTCCATCTTTCCGTCTAGATGTATCCAGCCTAGTTCTTCAGCTCTTCTATTTATGAAATTGTTTACTTCGATCGCTTTCTCTTTTATCAGGTCTATTTTCTCGTCGTCAAACCCTGTATGCTCTTTGACTTCATCTAGATTTTTGAAATAGCGGTCGAATTTTTCAAATTTAGTACTGAAGTCGATAATAGGTGGGTCTAGTTCTTCATTCACTTCAGGATAACTATCTAGACCAAGATCTTCCGGTTCTATCTTTCCTTTGTCGAGCCTTCGGAAAACTGAACTTCCTTCACCAAGATAATTTCTATATATTATCTCTAAAGGGACCATCATGTTTCTGTATTCTTCAGGTTCCTTATCAGTTATCACGTTAACGAGTTTGAACTTCATCCTATTTCTATCTTCTAGTTCGATAAAATGTGTTTTTATTCCTTCTTTTTCTAACTCTTTGAAATTATGAGCACCCATCAAACACAGTGCTTCTCCTTTACCATCTATTTCGTCTGGCATCTCTCCATAGTCGAAAACGCTGTACCTGTCGCTGAATTCAAATACTCCGACTCCTTCTTCGTTCACCGTTGGTTCTTCGATAACTTCTAAATCTTTTACTGATCCCATATTTATCCTCGCTCTGCTAAATTGTTCTAGCATATTAAACTTTTACTTTCGAGCCTCCTTTTTCCATCAAAAATACTTATTAAGCTGAGGTACACTTCTTCAGTAGATATTTATGAAATTCGAGAAAGCGCTCAGCTTCGACGATATAATGATGATCCCGAGTAAGACCGATCTGAAAAGGGACGACATAGATACCTCGAATGATATTACTAAAAATATAGGTTTGAAAGTTCCTATACTAAGCTCCCCTATGGATAAGGTCACCGGTAGCGAGATGGCCATAGCAATGGCAAGGGAAGGCGGTTTAGGAGTTATCCATCGAAATTTAGATGTGGAAACTCAGATCGAGATGGTTAAAAAAGTGAAACGGTCTGAGAATTGGATAATCCGGAAACCTCACACAGTATCACCAGATATCAGAGCTAGAGAAGCCAAAAGAATAATGAAGGAAAAGGATATCTCCGGCCTACCTGTTATAGAAAATGGAAAGTTGATAGGTCTAGTAACAAAGAGGGACCTCCGTTTCGAAACAGAATTGCATAAAAAAGTTAGGGAAGTCATGACCTCTGAACTGATAACTGCAGATCCAGACACAGAGATAAGTGAAGCTAAATCTATACTTAACAAGAACAAGATCGAAAAGCTACCATTGATTGACGAAGACGATAAACTCAAGGGACTTATAACTGTTCGAGATATAGAGAAAAAGAAACAGCATCCACACGCTACGATGGATGAAAACGGACAATTGATGGTCGCTTCTGCAGCTGGTCCCGACGAATTCGATAGAATAGAGTCTCTCGTAGATGCAGGCGTAGATATGATAGTGGTCGATACGGCCCACGGCAACTCCAAAGATGTAATAGAAGCCACGGAAGAAATAAACGGAAGTTTAGAAGTGGATATAATGGCCGGCAATATAGCGACTCAGGAAGGTGCTAGAGCTTTGATCGAAGCAGGAGCTGATTCTCTTCGAGTGGGTATAGGACCCGGATCGATCTGCACAACGAGGATGGTCTCAGGCATCGGGGTTCCACAGATAACTGCGATAAGGAACGTATATGAAGAAGCTTGTAAGGAAAACGTGAGTGTTATTGCCGACGGCGGAATAAGATACAGCGGCGATGCAGCAAAGGCACTTGCCTGCGGTGCTGATGCAGTAATGTTGGGTAACATGTTAGCAGGTACTGAAGAAGCTCCGGGTAGAGTAGTCTTCAGAGGCGGTAGAAAGTACAAGGAGTATAGAGGGATGGCTTCTATCTCTGCTTTAGAACAGCGCGAAAAGAATAGATATCATCAGAGTTTTGAGAGTCGGGAGGAATACGTTCCTGAAGGTGTCGAAGGTCTTGTACCTTACAAGGGCACTGTTTCTGAGGTAGTACATCAGATAGTCGGCGGTATAAAGTCTAGCATGGGTCATCTAGGAGCGGATACAATCGAAAAAATGCGAGATGCTGAGATTTACGAGATAACAGAAGGTGGCAAAAATGAAAGTCATCCTCACAACGTCGAGATAACAGAGGACACTCCGAATTATCATTGGAGAGGAGAGAGATAGTAAAAATCTTTCTGCTTATCTAAATTTATCTAGTGTGATGAGTGATAGAGCGATCATACCACTCACTAAAGCTGGCCAGACATCGGTACTGAGATATAAAGCAGGCGTTGGCGGATGAATATCTAGGAAAGGCCAAAATATTGCGTAAGAGTATCCGGACGTAGTGATCAAGAGACTGTCAAGGAAAAGGTGTGATATCGCCCCTATCATTAACAGAATGAATATCAGTTTGGAATCTTCTTGAACAGTTAATAAAGAACCTATAGCTATCACTACAAAGACACCTCCGAATGTGTGTAGAGGCCCCCAGGAGAATGGTATGCCTAAAACATTTTCTATTTTGATGGGGTCCAATAACAGCCTGATTCGCACTAGGTCTGGTAAAGCGGCTCCTACCATTATCGCTGTTATATGAGGTGACTTTATTTTTTCATATCTCCATGAGAGTATCACTCCGATTGCAAAACCAACAAAAACATGTGTCAAAAGGTCAGCCATTGTCATCAACTCTTTTCAGACGGGATAGAACTTCCTTCGCAGTGAAGGGTTCCTCTCTCGGTTTAAAGGCTAAGATTTTCTTATCGAATCTCCATTGACCAATAATTCTCATTCCTACCCATACCGCTCCCAAGAGAGATATGCCATATAGGTAGACGTAGCGCCATAAAGGTCGGATCATCGCGTTGCTGACATAAATTGTTCTGTTTTCTCCTACAGTGCCAAAGACACTAATTCTATCGCCTTCGTCAGGTTCCTCTCTAAGATTGGCGACCTCAAGTTCTATAGTTCTATCGCCACTTTCCAATTTTATCATAACAGGGTCCGTTTCGATGACTTCTCCATCGATCTCTACATATTCACCTACGTATCTGTTGTAATCATCTACAACATCATCGGTTCCGGGATATCTTCCCTTTTCTGGGGCTGGAGAAAGTGTACCGTGCCAAATAAAAAGAGAAAAAAGAATCAGGATAAGAATTATAATCACAATCGCTCGAGACCGACCGGACGGTAACATCAATTTCTAAAGTTTTTTAAATATATTTGATTTTTTCCTTCGTTTAGATGACATTAAAATGACAATATCGATAATCATTAAATAATATTATCTCATGAAGCAATCCATGACAATACTAGTTACCGGATCAGCCGGATTCATTGGATTTCATGTCGCTAGACAACTATTGGAAAAAGGAGAATCAGTTGTTGGTTTAGATAATGTCAATGATTATTACTCTCAGGAACTCAAATGGGACAGGAATTCAATATTAGAAAATCATGAAAACTTCGACTTCTATCATGAGGACCTTTGTGATTTGCAGAAAATGAAGGAACTTTTTGAAGAAAAGGACATCGATAAGATCTGCCATCTTGCGGCCCAAGCTGGCGTCCGCTATTCGGTAGAGAACCCTCATGCCTACGAAAGATCTAATCTTAAAGGTTTTACGAATATTCTAGAGATGGCTAGACATCACGATGTAGATAATCTAGTCTATGCATCTTCATCTTCTGTTTACGGAGGAAATAAAGATATACCTT
>CAZRWG010000006.1:0-10729 GCA_964603805.1 uncultured Thermoplasmata archaeon | reverse complement strand
CAGTTTCCTACTACGCAGCGACCAAAGTCGCTAATGAGGTGATGGCTTACTCATATAACCATCTTTACGATATACCTTGTACAGGTCTAAGATTCTTCACAGTCTACGGTCCTTGGGGAAGACCTGACATGGCTATGTTTAAATTCACCGACAGAATTGTTGAAGGTAAACCCATAGAAGTATACAATTACGGAGACATGAAGAGAGATTTTACTTACATAGATGATATAGTGGAGGGGGTAATAGCTAGCATTGAGAAAGAATATGATTACGAGATTTTTAATTTAGGTAATAATACCCCTGTTGAGCTGATGGAATTTATCGAGATGTTGGAGGACGCGCTTGGTATGGAGGCTGAGAAAGAGATGAAGCCTATGCAGCCAGGAGATATGAAGATTACTTACGCCGATATATCCGGATCTAAAAGAAAGCTTGGATTCGAACCTAAGACTGATTTGAGGGAAGGTATAGAAAAGTTCGTGAGCTGGTATAAAGAGTATTACGACGTAGATATCTAAATTTTGACAATTCTAAATACTTTGCATCGTCATGCAAAAACCTATATATAATCATAAATACTCGGCGGGTTGAGCATGGATAGGACCGCTATAGTGAATTGGTTGAGACAGAGGATGGGTCGTCCCAGTAAAGAAGAGATACTAGAGGGTGATATAGTTCCACTTCTCTTCAAATTGGGTTGGCCTTTGATGATAGCCAATTTATTACAAACAGCTTACAACCTTGCCGATACTTTGTGGTTAGGTCGTTTGCCCCCTCCTGAGAATACTTTATCAGTAGGTGCTATGAGTCTTGCTTGGCCCTTCGTTTTCTTGTTGTTATCTATAGAACTAGGTCTTGGAATAGCCGCTGTTGCTCTGATATCTCAACATACAGGTGCAAAGAGATACGATAAGGCGAATGAAGATGCAGGACAACTCTATTTTTTGCTAATCGTTTTGTCTATCGCTTTAGGAATCACTGGATATCTGATATCTCAACCTTTTATATCGATCCTCGCTGAACAAGGTGAAGTCGTACCTTATGCAGTAGCTTATCTTGAAATTATTTTCTTAGGCTTTCCCCTGTTGCTTGTATTCGCGGCTTTTTCTTTCACCTTACGAGCGTATGGTGATACCATCACTCCGATGGCCATCATGTCATTCACCGTAGTGATGAATATAGTTCTTGATCCTGTGTTAATATTTGGTTTAGGTCCGTTCCCCGCTTTGGGTATTAGAGGTGCAGCTATCGCAACAGTCTTTTCTAGAGGTATAGGAGCTATTATCTCAGTTTATATGTTGTTTACAGGAAAGGTGGGTATAAAGCTTCAATTATCTTATCTAAAACCTCGATTCCAGAGGATTAAAAAGTTTTTCAAGGTAGGTCTTCCGGCTACAGGAGCTCGGGTTTTTGATGCGGTAGGATTTGTAGTACTAACTGGTTTACTAGCTCGTCTACCTCAACAAAAAGAAGTTTTAGCCGCATATGGTATTGGAAGTCGGATAATAAACATCACGTTCGTGATCATCTTCGGTTTAGGAATCGCTCTGAGCACTATGGTCGGGCAGGCCTTAGGGGCTGAGAAAAAGGAACGTGCTGATAGGATAACTAAAAAAGGCATCTTATTGATGGCTTCTTTCATGATAGCGATCTCACTTGTCTTAGTTCTATTAAGATATCCTCTCATGACCTTTTTCATACCTGATGATCAAACCGTGATACGAATGGGTGCTGCTTTTCTAGCGATCCTCGCGATTGGAGGACCTTTCTTCGGAATATTTGAGGCCGTTTCTGGGGCTTTAAACGGTTCTGGACATACTTTAAAACAGATGTTCTTGAGTTTGACTCGATTATGGGTGATAAGGATTCCATTCATTTTCCTCTTTGCATTTTTATTGTCTATGGAGTCTACTGGCGTATGGTTTGCTATTGCTCTAAGTAATGTCATCGCTGGTTCCGCCGCTTATCTAGTTTATCGTCGAGGTAAATGGAAAGAGGCAATAATATCAGAAGCACCGAGGAGAAGGATTTGAAATTTGGTTTAGGAAGACCCTCTACATTATTCCCGATTCCAAACTGATAAATATATTGTTAAAATTTAGAAAAGCATGAAAGGAGTAGATATGACCAATTCTGGTTTAAAATTTGAGGGTGATTGGGAGGAGATCTGTGATTTTTCTAAAGATTTAGAGAATGTGATGAAGAAGTACCTTGAATCACGAAAAGAGATTGATGACTTTGATGATTGGAGACCTCAACTTGAAGATTCAGATGATGACATGAAAGAAAAAACAGCTGAAGAAGCTGCGATAGATGAAAAAAACATAGAAGTTAACTTCGAGGGAACGAGGAAAGAAATCAATAGGGCAGAAGAAAAAATGATCGATTCCATCGAGGACCTTAAAAAAGGCATCAATCCTTCAAAAGATTTAAAAGAAGCCTTGATGGAGATAGAGAAAGTTTTAGGTGTAGAATCGATAAGATCGGCAAGGAAGGCGGAAAAGACCATATACAAAAAATTGATGTTGAAATTGAATCCTTATTATTTTGATACCGAAGACTTTTCAGTCAATCTAGAAAGAGAAAGAAATGGTATCTACTGTCTGAGGATAAACGTAACTGACGAAAATTTGAGGGAACACTTTCAGGATAGATTCGATTAAGTTGCTTCTAGCCGAAAAGGATTTTAACTAATTTGTAGCTTGTGAAGATAATGACAAGGCTCTACATAGTGCGTCATGGTGAAACAGAGTGGAATCGTGACGGCAAACTCCAGGGATGGAAAGATGCTCCTTTAACAGAAAAGGGCAAAAAACAGGCAGAAGCTCTAGGTAGGAGGTTAGAGAAAGAGAACTTCGATGCAGTATACTGTAGTCCGTTGGGCAGGACTTTGAAGACAGCAGAGATAGCATTGGATGGCAAAGACATCTCACTAATAGAAGAGGAAAGGATCAAAGAGATAAATATGGGTGAATGGGAAGGTACAAAAGGTGAAGAGATTAAGAAAAGATTTCCCGATCTCTATTCTGATTTCTGGGAAAGGCCACACCTATATATACCTATAAGTGGTGAGAGTTTCCACGATCTCAGACAGAGGGTTGTTCCCTTTTTAAAAGATGTTTTAGAAGAACATGAAAATGAGAATGTATTGATTGTTTCTCATGGATGCTCTTCTAAGGTAATGATGTCATATTTTGAAGGGAGATCATTGAGAGATTTATGGGAACCACCCAAGCTAGAAGAGGCCTGTTTAAATTTGGTAGAAATTGAAGATGGTGAACCGGAGATAATCCTTTTTGGCGATACTTCATTCCAAGATTAGATAATTATTTATAATCTGATTTTCTATAATATGATTATGGAGATCGAAGATTTTAGTTTGGAAAGATGGTTTGCAAAGTACGAACACAAGTCAGAGATAATGTTGTCAGAGAGCGGGATAAGAAGTCTGAAAGCGGATAGATTTCATTTAGACCCTGGGCAATTAGGGTATGTTATTCCTACAAATGGTGATCCTGAATTTAGGGAAGAGATTGGAAAAAGGTATGGAAGAGGAAAGGATGGGATATTGTTTACATGTGGGACTCAAGAAGCAAATTTTTTGGTCTTTCTTTCTCTTTTAGATAGAGATGATCACGCAGTCGTCGTAACCCCAACATATCAGGCTTTGCATTCAGTACCTAGAGCCTTCGGTGACGTTAGTGAGGTTAAGCTTTCTCCTCCGGACTGGAAACTTTCTGTGCAGGAAGTAAACGAAGCAGTGAAAGACGAGACGAAGTTGATAGTTCTAAATAATCCGAACAATCCTACCGGAAGGTATCATCCGGAGAAGAAAGTTAAGGCGCTCTTGGAGATAGCACAGGACAATGATGCTTATCTCTTATGTGACGAGGTATACAGGTTGTTAGATGAAGATCCAATTCCACCTGTTACTTCGATGAGTGAGAGAGGGATAAGCACGACTAGTCTTACCAAGTCTTACGGTCTGGCCGGAGCTAGATTTGGATGGATAGCAGGTCCGGAAGAAGTTATTGAGAGAGCGTGGTGCTGGAAAGATTACACGACGATATCTCCCACGAAGATAGGCCAGTACATAGCGAAGCAGGCTTTGGGTGAGATGGAAGATAAAATTCTTACGGAGAACAGAGAACTAGCATATAAGAACAGGAGGATAGTACAGGAATTTATAGATAGACAGGGCCTTGATTGGTATGAGCCAGTAGGTGTTAACGGCTTTGTCACGGTTCCAGAAAGTTTCGATGGTTCAATTGACTTCTGTCGTGGCCTTGTCGAGGAACAAAGTGTGGTACTTGCACCTGGGAAGCTTTTTGGTCATGATGAGTATTTCAGGATTGGCTTTGGTCTAGAGACTTCTAAACTAAGAGAAGGGCTTTCTAGAGTAAATGAATATTTAACAAAATGATTGGACGATCTGTCTAATTTTAATTTCCTCTAAGAAAAGTATTAATAGAGGCTCTTTCTTATTTGTTGACTAAGAGTCAGTAAGAGGTAATTTATGAAAGCAGATAGTGATAAGAGCTTATTCGATTTTTTTCCATCTATCATCAGTGGTAACCCTAAAAAGATAGTGGTCCTTATCATAATTTTTACATTGATTATGGGATACTTTGCTTCTCATTTAGAGATGGATACTAGAGAAGAATCTTTTGAACCCGAAACTGAAAAAGGGAAATGGCTGAATGAGATAAGAGAAGATTTTGGGAGGACTGGTGAGGCTATTCAGATAGCATTCGTTGCGGACGAGGGTGATGTGTTTACGACAGAAGTGATGGAAGATATGTTAAGGACTAAAGAAACGGTAATGGAGAATGAAAAAATCAATCACACTTTGATGCTAACAGAGGAGATGCCCGAAGGTATGAATACGTTGGCGGATACCGTGATGACCGCTGATGTCGCATTAGAATTGGAAAATATATTGATAAAGCAGTCCACAGAACTCTCGAATATGTCATTATCGATGCAGAATCAAAGTGCGATGTATTCGAGTATGGATTCCTCTTTAGAGAATGTTTCCGCTTTAGTTTATACCTTTATTCCTAGTGTAGAGGAAAATGCCACTAAAGCATTGACAAAGATGGCGAACATAGTTTCTTATCCTCGAAGTTGGGCAACTCTAGAAGTGTATGAAACTGAATTTTATGAAATCGTTCAAGTGATGAGAGATTATCCATTCAACGCAACCGAAATAATCGACCTATCTGAAAACTTGATACAGAAATTAGAACAGGATGCCTTTACACCTGGCGCTGATCAACAACATTTCATCGGTCTTTTAGAAGGGATGAAAAATAACGTCATGAATATGGGTACTAGTGAAAATCTTACAAATGAGTACTTATCCAATTTACAAAGTTTTCTTAGATTCATCGAGATTTCTAATTATTTACCTCATATCGAGACAGATTTTACCTTTGACACTGAAACTCCATCTTTAGATATGACTGTAAGGGAGAAAAAAGAAAGACTAGCGAATATGACAGATGAAGATGTAAAAGAAACAGTAGGGAATACAATCCAATATGATCCAGACACTGTGAATCATAGCATCGAAAATGCAATAGAATCTCTAAATCATATAGAGGAGGATAGCGACAAAGCCATACATTCTCTAGACAGTTCGAACGAGACGCTCACTGGTTTGATCAACTATTATTCCAAAGAAGAACAAAATGAAGTCGTAGAATCTCTCTATGGGTATAAAGAGTCCGTTCTAGAGAACAAGACAATGCTTGAATTATCACGTCCTATGTTCGATTCAATGAGAGATGGTATTAATTCTGCTAGATTTCTCCCTAAATTGATAGATCAATTGGGTGGTGCGATCACTAGAACAGTTAGCAAAGATTTTATCGAAAGTAATCCTGAAATCGCGGATATCAGAGCTGAAAGCACTATAGCTCTTATACAAATGAATATTTCTCTCTCCCGTGATCTTAGAAGGGAGGCTCAGAAAGAGATAATAACAATCAGTGAAGATAACAGTTTCAGCTCAACACCTAGGGTCTTCGCACAGCAAGTAATGATGGAGGAAATAGAAAATAGTGCTAATAGAAGTTTGAATACACTATTACCTATCGCGTTTATCTTTGTGGTAATTGTTCTTTTCATTGTTTACCGTACAGCCGTTGAGACTGTTTTAAGTTTACTTTCGCTTGTATTTGCTATAATCTGGACTTTCGGTTTCGGAGTTCTCTTCGGCTATGAGTTCAACCCTATGATAATAGCTGTTCCCATACTGATAACCGGTTTGGTAATAGACTACGGTATACACATGGTTATGCGTTATAGGGAAGAAAAAGAAAAAGGCGAGAAGAACTCGCTTTCTACAAAGATCGCTATATCTACCGTAGGTGGAGCTTTGTTATTGACCTCTTTGACAACGGCTATAGGATTTTTGTCCAACACCTTTAGTAATCTTACCGCAATGGTACAGTTTGGGGTTCTAGCCGCGGTTGGAATCACGGCTAGCTTTGTTTTAATGGTTTCCTTTTTGCCAGCGGTGATACAGTTAATAGAGAATTGGAGAGATAAAAGGAGTATTGAGAGCAAAAACAATTCCTCTAGAGGAATAGCAAGAAAAGAAGGCGGTCTGATAAGCTCTTTGCTTTCTACATCAACAGATGCCTCAGATAGACATCCATGGATCGTTCTGTTTGTCGTGATCTTGATTACACTCTCTGGTATCTACGGACTTGTCAATATAGATACTACCTTCGATATGCAGGACTTCCTTCCTGAAGATAGTTCTCAGGGTCAAAATATAAGATATATTGGAGCCAATTTCGATATCAGCACTTCTTATGTGTATATCATGAGTGAAGGCGACCTTTCGGATCCGGAATACTTGAGAGCAGTCGATAAGACTATTGAGAATGCTAAAGACAGTGAGATGGTAAGAGCAGAAGAAGGAACGACTTCTCCATTGACTGTATTGAGAGATTATGGGATGGCTGTTGAAGGTAGTGCGAATTATAACCAAACTATAGTAGAAGCTTTCATGGATAGCGATATCTCTGGAGATAGGATCCCGGATCAGAACATATCATACCTATACGATCTTTTATATTCCAATGAGCGGAGTAGAAGAGCTATCCGTAATGTACTTTACAGAGATGCTGACGACTCTTATAATAAGGGTATAATAAGGTTCAGAGAGAACGCTCAGATGATAACCGCTGATCTTGACAATGCAAAAGTTATGGAAGAAGAGCTTTATGAAGATTCTACGTCTTTGAGAGAAAGCGGTTACTCTACGAAGATAACTAGTGGAAGTATAATAGGCCAACAGACTACTGAGGAACTCACCAATACTCAGAGAAATTCTCTGATAGCAACGATCATTATCGTAGCGGTTTTACTGACCATTGTTTTCTATTATGTTCACGGCTCGAAAGTACTCGGTATCATCACTACCTTACCGGTCGCTATGGTGACCATATGGATAGTTGGGACCATGTACTTGATGGGGGTCTCGTTGAACGTCATGACGGTCAGTATCACCGCCTTAACCGTAGGTATGGGTATAGATTACAGTATACATATAACACACAGATTTACGGAGGAGATGGCGGAAGAGGACAATCTGTTCGATGCTATGCATGATACTGTTCAAAACACTGGAGCGGCACTATTCGGTTCAGCTGCAACAACTGTCGGTGCTTTCGGTATTTTGGCGACTTCAGATATACTTCCACTTTCTCAATTTGGATATATCACGGCATTGGCTATAGCATACAGCTTTTTGGTCGCTGTGTTCGTGCTACCATCCGCCTTGATGGTCTGGGCAAAATGCTGTAAAGATGATGAGAACGGTAAGGTGTAATAAAATGAGAAAAGATGCCGATGATAGGAAAGATGAGTTGATTGATGCTGCGGAGAGCTTATTCTCTGAAAAAGGATTCAATGAAACATCAATAGATGATATCTGTGAGAAAGTCGAAGTAGCTCATGGATTGTTTTACTACTATTTCGATTCAAAAGAGAATGTTATAGAGGCTATAACAGAAAAGATGATAAAGGAACTGGTGTCGAATCTAGAAGTTATAGTTAAGAGAAGTGATTTAAGGGCAGATGAAAAATTTAAAAGATTATTGAATCTTTCTTTCCAAAAGGAAAAAAAGAAACCTTATCTTGCTTCGTACTATTTTAGGGAGGAATCTCCTAAATTATTTTACAATTTGTTCGAAAGGTCCAACGAGACATTGACTCCATACTTGATCGATATAGTCGATCAGGGAGTTGAAGAAGGAATATTCCGAAGTGAATATCCTGAGCAAACTGTTCGATTTTGGCTGAACGGGAGATTATTTTTATTCGATCGAGATCGTTTGGAAGGAAAGAAGTTTTTCGAAGACATCAAAGCGGAAGCTTATCTACTTGAACGGTTATTAGGAATTGAAGACGATTTTTTGACAGATTTTTATGAAAAAAATAAAATTGAGATAGAAAATTTTATTGAAGAAATCAGTCAAGGTGATTAGATGGAAAATGGAGCAGTTATGAATATAAGGGGTCTGACCAAAAAATATGGCGACATTGTAGGCATAAAAGATTTAGACCTATATGTGTATGAAGGTGAGATCCTAGGATTTTTAGGCCCAAATGGCGCAGGAAAAACAACGACGATCAGGACCTGTTTGGGTTTACTTCAAAAGACTTCTGGAGATGTTAAGATATTCGGTTTGGACTCACATAAAGACTCTATAGAGATACGTAAGAAGACAGGTTATCTTCCAGGTGACTTCGGTATGTATCCCGATCTGAAAGTCAAGACGATACTCAGATATCTGTTATCTCAGAGTGGAGTTTCTGATGATAGTAAGATGAAAAAGTTGTCGGAGAGGTTAGAACTCGATATTAACAGAAAATACGGTAATCTTTCCAAGGGTAATAAACAAAAAGTCGGCTTGGTCCAGGCTTTCATGGCCGATCAAGATCTAATAATTATGGACGAACCTACCTCTGGTTTAGATCCTTTGATGCAGCAGAAGTGTTATGAATTACTTCGAGAAGAGAAGGCGAAGGGTAAAACGATATTCATGTCATCTCATATCTTGGCAGAAGTTGAAGAGGTCTGTGATCGGGTCGCGATAATCAGAAATGCAGAATTACAGGTCGTTGAGAAGATCGACTCCTTGAAAGAAAAGATGGGTAAGAAGCTCGTGATCGAATTCGAGAATTCCGTAGATCCAACTCTTTTTTCGATAGAGGGTGTCGAAGACTTTGAGATGGACGGTCGAAAAGCGACGATGATCGTTACCAGCAATTTGGATGAAGTGGTCAAAAAGATCTCTAAACAGAACATCGTAAACATGTCCCTTGAGACCTTTAGTCTGGAACAGTTGTTCTTGACTTATTATTCGCGTGGAGGAAAGGGCGAATGAAGATTGGAAAAACTATGCTAATGGAGTTGAAAAACAGCTGGAGAGGTTTTGTACTTTTTCTACTAGTTGTTATTATCCTGGTGGGAGGTTTTGTCTATGCGTATCCTTCATTTAGAGAAGCCTTCGAGAATGATTTAGAAGGTTCTGAAAAAGTGGGGATGGAAGTGTTAGAAGGAGAAGTAGTAAAGGTGAGATTGTCTTGGGAAGAGTTCGAGCATGCGGAAAATTACTCTATATTGGTGGGTGAGAGTCCCAACATGATGGTCCCTCTCGATAGAGTCGATGGTGTGGAGAACACCTATTACGATTACGTTTTGGAATTCGATGGAGATGAGATTCCAGAAAGGTATTTTGCAGTAGTTGCTGTGAGAAGTGATGGAGAAAGAGAATTGGTGGGAATGGAGACTAACTTTGAGAGAACTACAGCATTCCAAGAAATCTGGGGTGTTGATTACGGAGATATACAGGGCTTCCTTTCCATCTTATGGAGCACCTGGTGGGTGCTGTTGATCGGACTTTACATAGGATACATCTCCGTGAGCGTGATAACTAAAGATTATGAAGAAGACAGGATGGATGTGATCCTCTCAAAACCTATCTCACGAAGACAGTATCTTTTGGAGAAGTTTACGGTAGTATCGCTATACACTTTAGCGGTTCTTGTTATTATCGGGTCTATACTTATAGGTTCAGTCTATTCTGTAGGAGAATTGAATTCGATTTCTTATTCAGCCCTCATGGTCTCCACGCTGTTGTCCTGGCCCGTCTTTCTGGTCATTATCTCGCTCTCGGTGCTGGCGGGTGTTTACCTCGAGAGTTCAAAAAAGGCTGTAGGTATCTCATTCATATTTATACTGATACAGTACGGGATAAATATGGTTGGAGACTTGACAGAGGGTTTGGAGTATTTGAAGACATACACGGTAATAAATTATTGGGATTATGAATCCGCGCTCTACGGAGAGGCTGTAGGTTATTTCGACGTTTTTTTCTTATTAATCCTGTCAGCATTGTTAGTTGTATCGGCGTTGGTGATATTTGAAAGGAAGGATATACCTGTTTGAGGTGTTATGATGGGTTTTGAAACATTGAGGATGGAGTTCCGCAAAAATTGGAAAGGTTTCACGATATTTATACTCGTAGTGGTCTTGATCTCTGCAGGGATGACTCAGCTATATCCTGTAGTGAGAGAAACCTTTGAAGAAGAGGCTGAGGAGTTGGAGGGTGCAGAATTAGTCAGTTTAGAGGTGTTGGAAGAAGGTTCTTTATACCTTGAATGGAAGGGAATTGAGAACGCAGATGAATATATCATACTGGAAGAT
>CAZRWG010000005.1:0-15440 GCA_964603805.1 uncultured Thermoplasmata archaeon | reverse complement strand
GCTACCCTCGCAAGTTGGAACGAGTTTACGAGTGAAACTTGCGTGTTAGTGGAAAATCCTCTCCGCATCACTCGCAGAAATGAGCGTATGCGAATTTCGAGAGTACTTTGGATCGCCAATTTTTTAATTGGCGTGAACAGGAATATCTTTCCTGTGGAAGCTTTGCCTCCGATTAACACTCACATTTTAAATGTTAAAATTAGTCTAGTGAGAGAGGACTCTTCCGATCAAACTCACAGAATCAATCCCTAGAATAACATACATCTTCCCTAGATTCTCATTCCGTATTATGTCTTGAGCTATTTATCCGCCTTTCTCTATGTTCAATACTTCAACTTCGAAGTATAGAGTTTTTCCGTTCACTTCGTCATTGAAATCGACAGTTATGTAATCTCCATTAGGTATTAGGATTCCCTCTCCATCGGGAGATTGCCCAGTAACTTCTTTCAACTGAGGAACATCTTCGAATTTTTCATCATATAAGGATAGAAGTTCACTATTGATGACAAAAGCTTCATGAACTGTATGTTCCACTTCTATTACACCTTCGCCATCTGCGGCTGTAGAATCGATAGATATAACTTCTACCTCCCATCCTCTTTCTCCAGTAGGTCTGTATATTTCCTCAAGATCTGGTTCATTTCTCAGTCGCACCCTTTCTTGTCCAATCGAGGTGACGATCTTATCCCATCTCCAGAAGTGATCTTCGACCACCATATTCATCCTTGGTTCACCGTATGTTTCTGTAAATTCCTCTCTATCCATCCTCTCGTAAACTGGTAGACTCTCCCTTCTTTCTATCTGAAATTTCAACTCTTCATTTGCCTCTCCGTATCCCTTCTCAGGCGGGACTGCAAATCTTTTCGATTGTCCTTCCCTCATGCCTCTAACGTTTTCATTCCATCCTTCTATAACACCTTCACCTAGAGTAAACTCGAACGGATCGCCCCGTTCTCTCTCCTCATCATAAGTTAGAGTAAATTTTGGATCTCTAACTCCGGGAATTTCCTCATAGGAAGTATCGAATATCCGCCGTTCACCATAGATCCTATCGTCTCTGAGCCTACCGACATAGTGTATTTCAACCATATCGCCTTCTTCCGCTCTGATTCTTTTTTCCGTTTCCTCTTTGAAATAGAACTCTCTAGCCGCAAGAACTCCTCCTGTGGAAAGTCCTATCACGATTATAGCTATGACAAGTATCGTCGTCCATTTCTTCATAGACAATCAGAGATACAAAATACAAAGGCATAATAAATGTTATGGAAGAGAAAACAAATAATCTTAAATACAGATGAACCTTAAAAAGTTCGTAATCATGAGTGTAGTAGTGATCGTAGGGACCCAATGGGGAGACGAAGGCAAAGGTAAGATAACCGATTATTACGCTGAAAGATCGGATTATATTGTGCGATTTCAGGGTGGAAATAATGCTGGTCATACGATTGAATTAGAAGATGAAAAGTTCAAACTCCATCTACTCCCTTCTGGAATACTTCGAGAAGATAAAAAAGCAGTTATAGGTAACGGAGTTGTCGTGGACCCGGAAGTACTATTAAAAGAGATGGATAACATAGAGAGGATGGGGATCGGCACTTCAAACCTAGTTCTTTCGGACAGGGCTGCTTTGATAATGCCCTATCATAAAGCTATGGATGAGTTAGAGGAAAAATTGAAGGGAAAGATGAAAGCGGGAACAACAAAAAAAGGGATAGGACCCTGTTATTCGGATAAAGTCGCTCGTTTTGGTATAAGAGTTATTGACCTCTATAATCCTAAATCTCTTAGGGATAAGCTTGAAACCATCGTTCCGATCAAAAATAAAATATTCGAAGCCTTCGGAGAAGATAAATCTTGGGAGGTAGATGAACTCTACCAGACCTACTTAAATTATGGAGAGAAGTTGAAAGACTATGTAAAAGACGTTTCTGTTTTATTAGATGAAGCGATCGAAAAGAATGAAAATATACTATTCGAAGGAGCTCAAGGGACCCACCTGGATATAGACCACGGAATTTATCCTTATACGACCTCGTCTAATACAACGGCTGCATCCGCTTCTCTCGGAAGCGGAATAGGTCCCATGAACATAGACTCAGTAATCGGCATTATGAAAGCTTACACCTCTAGAGTTGGTACTGGACCTTTCCCTACTGAACTTGAGGACAAGACAGGAGATTACATCAGAGATAAGGGAAATGAGTACGGTACTACAACTGGAAGACCTCGAAGGGTCGGATGGCTCGACTTAGTGATGGTCAAATATTCAAAAAGAGTAAATTCACTCACGGAATTAGCCATAACCAATATAGATGTGCTTGAAGAATTAGAAAAGATTAAGGTTTGCATCAGTTACAAACATGATGGGGAGGATATTGAACACTTTCCGGCGGATATCGAGAGCATGTATGAATACGAACCGATATACGAGACTTTTCAAGGATGGGGTGAAGAAGATTGGAACGGGATAGCAGATACAGGATACGAAGCTCTCCCAGAGAATGTAAAAAATTATTTAGAATATATTGAGGAAGTAGTTGGAGTTCCGGTCACCCATATATCTATCGGGCCGAAAAGACATCAGACTATAAAAAGATAATAACTCATCTGGATAGTTTACTCTGTTCTTTTACTCTCTCTCTAGACTCCTTTCTCATCTCTTCAAAATATTCTCTTATATCTTCTCTCACTTTAGTAGGATAATTTTCATTCAAACATGCTAGACAAAGTTCGTCTTTATCTTTCGCTATGCCTTTCACTAGACCCTCTATGCTTTGATAGGTAAGAGAATCTGCATCGATGTCTTCTTTTATCTCTTCTATGGATTTTCGAGATGCTTTGAGTTCTTCTTTTGTCGGGATATCGATACCATAATAGCAGGGAGAGATAATCGGTGGAGATCCTACTAGAAAATGGACTTCTTCCGCACCGGCCCTTTTCATGAGATCGATCAATTTTTTTGAAGTAGTTCCTCTAACAATACTATCATCGACGAGACCGACCTTTTTGCCCTTAACCTCCTCGATGATGGGATTGAGTTTTGTTTTTACCGCAGTTTCTCTCGAGGTCTCGTCAGGCATTATGAATGTTCTACCGACATACCTGTTCCTCATCAACCCTTCTCTATAAGGTATATCGAGTTCTTCCGCGAGTGCTAAAGCATAGGTACGAGCGGTGTCCGGTACTGGAACAACGACGTCCAACTTCTGTTCATTCTTCTTCCATTCTTTAGCTAACTCCCGTCCCAATCTAAAACGAGCCTCGTAAACGTTTATCCGTTCGATGGTAGAATCGGTTCTAGCAAAATAGACCCATTCGAACATACAATGCTTGGGTAAGATGTTTTTTATCTGTCTCGACCGATAAGATTTGTCGCCTTCGATAAGCATGGCTTCACCGGGCATCACGTCTCTCAAAACTTTGTATCCCAAAATATCGAGTACAGTGTTTTCTGAAGCGAGAGCTAAACTAGTTCCGTCTAAATTCATCTTTTTTCCGAAGACAAAGGGTCTTATCCCTCTAGGATCCCGGAATACAAACAATCCTATCTCAGGTATTAGAGTAATTACTGAATAACTCCCATTCAAACTGTCCATAGTCCTTTCCACCGCTGAAAAAAGAGCGTCGCTGTCGATATTTTCCTCTTTTTTAAGCTCTTCAGCAAAGACGTGAAGTATGAGTTCTAGGTCACAATCTGATTCTAGATCTAGGTCATACTCATCTATCAACTCTCTATAATTGACGATATTGCCGTTATGGACCATTCCCATCTCTATCGGCTCTTCGACTTTGAAGGGTTGAGCGTCTCTTTCTACGTTTGACCCGATAGTAGGATATCTTACATGTCCTATACCCCATCTTCCTTTAAGATTTTCCAATGTCTGTTTATCAAAAACTTCATCGACCAAACCTTTATCTTTTTTGAGCTGGGTGTTTTCACCGTCTGCAACGAACATCCCTGCTCCGTTCTGCCCACGGTGTTGTATCGCAAAAAGACCGTTGTAAAGTTCGGAGGAAGCCTTACTCGTTCCAAGAACGCCAACTATCCCGCACATATCCATTCACTTTTATACTTGATCAGTCAGATATTCCATAAAATATAGGGTTTTTAAATGTATCGTTTAAGTTTTACATCGAGTCTAAACATTCTTCGATAAAGTTTTTGAATATCTGCTCACCGTATTCAGTGTGATCTACCTCTGGATGAAATTGGAGTCCGTAAAGTTTTCTTTTCTTATGTTTAAAGGCCTGAACGAGGCAAGATTCAGATGAAGCTAAAAGTATCAGATCGTCGCCAAGCTCTTTGATCTCGTCATTGTGAGATTCCCATACTGTGAATTCTTCAGGCATATTCACGAATAGATCGTTTTTTTCCACCACCTTCAATTCGGCTTTACCGTACTCAGGGGATTCAGCACTTCCCGTTTTTCCACCGAAATGTCTCGCCATGTACTGTGCACCTACACATATCCCTAGTATCGGGAAATCAGACCTATCTAGGTAATCAGCAGTTTTACCCAGATCCATTTCTTTATCACTGATCCTTGGGGCACCTCCGGAAAGGACCAATCCGTCCACATCTAGTTCTTCAAAAGGAGTAGAGTTGGAAATAATTTCAGATTCAACTTCCAATTCATTGAGCGATTTCCATTCTCGATGCGTCCACTGACCACCGTTATCGACCACATCTATCTTCATCCACATCAATTCTCCTTTTCCTCGACCACACTTTCTACAAATCTCAAAAATACAGGAGCAGGTTTCATCGGCCGAGACAAGAACTCAGGATGGAACTGTGTTCCTATGAAGAACGGATGGTCCTCGATTTCGAGTATCTCCATCCTCTTCTTGTTAGGAGTGTGAGCACTAAAACGCATCCCTTCAGCCTCTATTTCATCCTTATAATCGAGATTCACTTCATATCTGTGACGATGTCTCTCGATGATTTCGTTCTTCTGGTAAATATCGTAGGCTTTTGTACCTTCCTGGATGATTATCTTCTCGGCTCCCAGTCTCATGGTTCCTCCCATTTTATCTATGCCTCTCTGCATCGGAAGTAGGTCTATAACGGGATGAGGAGTTGTTTCATCAAATTCATAACTATGTGCTTTTTTATAATCCAAAACGTTCCGAGCGAACTCAACGACTGAAAGTTGAAATCCTAAACAGATCGAGAGTATAGGAATCTCGTTCACTCGGGCGTAGTTTATCGCGTTGGTCTTACCTTCGATACCGCGATCGCCGAAACCACCGGGTATCAAAATACCATCCACCTTACCTAGAAGGTTTTCTACTGTTTTTTTATCTACAAGGTCTTCTGATTCTACATAATCAACATTTATTCTCGTACGAGTTTCGGCTCTGCAGTGGTTCAATGCCTGTTCGTGACTTACATATGCGTCTTCTAGATCTGTATATTTTCCTACCAGAGCTATTCTTATCTCTGAAGTAGGATTTTCAAAATCTTCAAGAAATTTTTTCCAATCATCCATCTTTAGTCTTGATCCGTCGGTTGTTTTTTCTTTTATTTTTGGACTCAGCTCTAACCTATCCATTACACAATCTGTTAATCCTTCCTCGTCTAAAATCAAAGGCACTCTGTATATATTGTCGGCGTTAGGAGAAGAGATGACCGCACCTTCAGGAACATCGCAGAAAAGCGATATCTTTTTCTTTGTAGACTCTTCCAATTTTTCCTTAGAACGGCCTACAATAATGTGAGGTTCGATACCTATCTCTCTTAGAGCTTTAACAGAATGCTGAGTAGGTTTTGTTTTTTGTTCGCCGACCACATCGAGAACAGGGATCAAAGTGGTATGGATAAATATCGAGTTATTGTCATCTTCGCCAACATCCATATGCAGTTGTCTAACAGCTTCTAGAAAAGGCATGCTTTCTATATCGCCAACGGTTCCACCAAGTTCGATCAGAACTATATCAACTTCAGTATCGTCCGCGACTTCCCATATTCTCCTGTTGATCTCATCTGTTATATGAGGGATGATCTGAACGGTCTTTCCCAGATATTCGCCAGATCTTTCCTTTTCTATAACGCTTCTGTAAACCTTTCCTGTAGTTATGTTGTCTTCTCTGCTTAGATTCACATCTAAAAATCTTTCATAATTCCCTAAATCCAAATCAACTTCGGTCCCATCTTCCAGCACAAAGACCTCTCCATGTTCGAAAGGATTCATCGTCCCCGCATCACAATTCAAGTAAGGATCGATCTTGATAGCTGTTACAGAAAAACCTTTCGCCTTCAACAATTTTCCTAGAGAAGAGGTAACCACACCTTTTCCTAAACCTGACATCACTCCGCCCGTGACGAATATAAATTTAGTCATCGTTACACGGGAAAGCAGAAAGAGACTGCAAAGGTTTAAACTTTTGCATCTAAAGATCTTATCATTTTACTACTTTCACTTCACCCCTCTTCTTTATTTTAAATACCTCTGTCCTACATCTAAAGATGTGAGTAGCATGGGAAAGAGTGTTCCCACTTTCAGAAAAGAATTGGAAAGGATAGAATCAGATTGGAAAAAATTCCGTAAAGCGCTACGTTCCGATGAGAAAGAGATGTTCGATGAACTTTTCAAAAAAGCAAAGCAGCACGCGTCCGCTGCTCAGTATCAAGCCAATCCTGATCCTATGGAGACAATATTTTTTTCAATAATATTGGAACAGCAGATGGAGATAGATAGGTTGAAGAGAAAATTAGAAGATAAGAGTCGAAAAGTGGACGAAAAAGTTCTGAAAGAAGACTGAATTCGACTCTAGTCCGAAGCGGTTCTTCTTTATTTCAAAAGATATATATGGTTAAGGTGTATAGGAACTTTTAGAACTAAGCAGTTGTGATAAAATGGATTTAGGTGCCCCTATACCATATTTAGATGTGCGCATTTTCGATCTAATAGTCTCGGCACTGATCTTGGTGATAGGATTCTTTTTGGTAAAATTAGTGGTTTATTCTTTTAAGAAGAGTCTAAAGAAAAGCAAACTACCTTCTCTTGTGATAGAGTTTCTTGGAAGGTTCTTAAGTGCTATATTTTATATTGTGGTTTTACTGCTCGCTGTCTCTACAGTCGGTGTAGACGTAGGTTCTGTGGTGTTAGGTTTCTCTGCAGTTCTCGGATTGATCTTAGGGTTTGGTCTACAGGATACGATGAACAACGTTTTTTCTGGTGTTTGGATCGCAGCACTCAGACCTCTAGATATGGACGAAAGAGTTGAGGTTCAAGGTCAAGAAGGTATAGTTACTTCCGTGGGTTTGATGGCGACTGAATTGCTTAAACCTGACAATACTAGGATAACTATACCGAACAAGCTGATCTGGGATGAACCGATAATAAACTATTCTAGGATGCCCGAAAGGAGAATAGATGTTCCTGTTGGTATAAGCTATGATGGAGACGTCGATAAGGCAGTAAAAGTGGCATTAGAATTTTTAGAAAGCCACGACGATATATTAGACCAGCCGGAACCACAGGTTTCTGTAACAGATCTAGGAGATTCCTCCGTCAATCTTATGCTCAAAGGATGGACGGACAAAGAGAAGTACTGGCAGGTCAGATTTGACCTAACTAAAGGTATCTTCAAAGCTTACAATGAATCTGATATAGAGATACCATACCCACAGAGAGATATTCACATCGATGGAGAGATGGTCTCGAAGGAAGAGTAAATTGAAGACAATCGGAAATATAATCTCACTTAACTATAGAGCCTTGAAGTCTTATCTCTTCCTTTATAGGTTCCCCTGAGATTACTATGACTTTTGATCTAGCATTACACCCTATAGAGAAACGACTTTCTTCATCAGGGATGTAAGCCTGATTTTTCGATATTGTTTCTTTCTCACTGCCCATAGAATCGATAGTGATCTCTCCGTCATATACATATAAAAAACCGCGGTAGTTTTCTGGGAACTCTATGGAAGTGAAGCACGCTTCTTCAAGGATGACGTCCTGGTACAGAACAGGCGTCTTCGTATTGACTGGAGAATCTTCACCGATGATAGTCCTTATCTTCGTTTTACCTTCTCTTTTCACTGGAATCTCATCACTCGAAACTTTCTGATAACTCGGTTCTGTTTCCTTAAGTTTTTTTGGGAGATTCAACCAAAGCTGAAAGCCGTGGCTTTTTTTATCTCCGACGGGCATCTCTGAGTGCTCTATGCCTTTACCAGCCGTAAATCTTTGAACACCCCCTTTCTCTATAGAAGAGTCATTGCCCATATTATCCTTGTGTTTAAATCCTCCTTCTATCATGTATGTTATAGCTTCAAACCCTGCATGTCTATGCCTAGGAAAGCCAGCTTCAGGATCAACAAAGAACTCATCCAGAAGTACGAAAGGATCATAATGTTCAAGTTCAGATGAAGGAAACAATCTTCTAACTTTTGCACCGGCTCCTTCGCTCTTTATTTCTGGGTTTAATAATCTCCCTGCCATAACTCTCACTTATACATTTATAGCAAACTATTTCTATATATAATTGAGGGGTATACCAAAACTTCCGACAGGTCAAACTCTATAAATACTACCCCTTTTCTTCGTCTTAATTAGGAGAATAGAAGACGATGAATAACGATCTACAAAAATTCGACGATATGTCTTTGAATGAAAAGACACTTTCAGCACTGAAAGAAATAGGATTTGAAAGTCCAACAGATGTACAGAAAAGTTCGATCAAACCAGCGATCGAAGGAAACGATATCATAGTTCAAGCTAGGACTGGCTCTGGGAAAACACATTCTTTCCTTATACCTATCTTCGAGAAGATCAAAGGTGATAATGGTATTGAAGCAATCATACTTACACCTACTAGGGAGCTGGCACAACAGGTTGAAAGAGAGGCTAGCAAGATAGGAAAGTACCACGGTATAGACACTCTAGCGATTTACGGTGGGGCTAGTATCAAATACCAGATCGATCATTTACCGAAAACTTCCTTGGTAGCTGGAACCCCTGGAAGAGTTATGGACCTTATGAGAAGAGGCGAACTTAAATTGGGTAATGTGGACTTTTTCGTTCTTGATGAAGCAGATAGGATGTTAGACATGGGATTCTTGGAAGATATAGAATGGATAATCTCCCGAACTTCTCAAGAGAAGCAGATAATGCTCTATTCTGCGACCATGCCTGATGAAATCGTGAAATTAGCTAATGAATATATGGATGATCCGACGGAACTCAAATTGAGCGAAGATGAGATATCTGCTAAAGGAGTTGAGCAGTATTACATCTCAGTTGGTAGAAAGAACAAACTTTCCGTTTTGTCTTCGCTCTTAGATAGCGAACCAGGGAAGTATCTAATCTTCTGTAACACTAGAAAATACACGCAGATACTATCTGATCGGTTGAACAAACATGGCTACAAAGCACATCCTATGCATGGAGACATGAGCCAATCTGCGAGAACAAAAACGATGAATAAATTCAAGGGAGGCGATATAGATATATTGGTTTCGACCGATGTCGCCTCGAGAGGAATAGATGTTGAGAACATAACTCATGTTGTCAATTATGACATACCAAAGTATGAGAAAGATTATGTCCATAGGATAGGGAGAACAGGCAGATTGGGTAAAGAAGGAAAAGCCGTTACGTTGGTTACTAGAGATGAGATGGAATTTTTGGATAGAATTGAGGATTATATAGAAGACGAACTTAAACACCTCAAATTAGAATCCGAAGGGAAAGTTGATCACAAAATCGATTATGACCATCATTCTGATGTTTATGGGATGGTGACCTTCAAATTCAGAGTTGATGAAAAAGCAAGCAGATGGAAAGTCGGAAAAAAGGTTCAGAAACACGGTATCAGACACGATGAAATCGAAGTGAAAAATTTAGAGGAAAAAACTGGTGAGATAGAAGTGGTCCGATCAAAGGCAGAAAAGATACCAAAGATAGATTACTTCGACGAAGTAGAATTGGTGAAAAGAGATCCAAGAAAAAGATGAATTAATCTTTTTTATCTTCACTCGATAGAAAGGTTTATCACGTCACAATTCTGACAATATTCCATCCTCATTTTTTCGTAATCTAGAGGTTTTTCGAGCATTTCATCTTTTTCTAGAATGGTATTTAGTATCGTTATTATACCTTCATGGGCATCATTGTCACCCCAGGATAATTGGAGTACTTTCATGGATTGGTCGCAATTTTCGCAGTTTGACTTGGACTGAGTTCCTTCGAGATATTTTTTCAATTCTTCTTTTGACATAGTATATAATTTACTTCTACCTATTTTTAATTTTTCTGTAATTAAAGAAAGGAAAGTGTTGTTACAAGTAAAAGGAAATGTCAAAAAAAGTAAATCAAATGTCTGTAATTCATATTTATGAGGTTAGTGATCGCAGGAGGTGGATTTTGTGGATCAATCCTTGCAAAAAAATTCGATTTAAAAGATGATTTCGAAACAGTACTGATCGATGAAAACGGATTTTTCGAGTTTTATCCCTCTATACCCAAACTGATTACTAATCCTGATTATGAATCGAAGATCAAATTGAGATTGGATTCGTTTCTCTTAAATACAAATGTGGTAAAGGGACAATTGAAGAAAATAACTCCAGAATTTGTAGAAACGCCTGAAGATAAATTCAGATACGATTACTTGGTGATCTGCACAGGTGCCTCTTATCCTATAAGATTGGATAACAAAGAAGATGTTTTGACTGTAGATAGTGTTTCTAATGCACTTGAAATAAACGAGAGATTAGAGATATCAGAAAGCGTGCTAATAATTGGAGGAGGTTTGATCGGAGTAGAAGTTGCTTCGGAGTTAGGCGAGAATACAGATAAAGAAATTTGCTTGGTCCACCCACATTCAAGGCTAATAGAGAGGAATCCGAAGTCCGCTTCTAACTATGCTGAAAAATTTTTGGAAGAAAGAGGCGTTCGATTGATTTTTAATGACAAAGTGATTAAAAACGAGGATAATTTTTATACTGAAAATAACGAGAAAATTAAGGCAGATATGGCGATTTGGTGCGGAGGTCTGGGATTTGATGGATCGTTTTTACATGGTTTCGATCAATCAATATTTTTAGATCATAGAGGCTTGAATGTACATAGAGACCTAAGACTTAAAGGTCATGATAAAATATTTGTTGGTGGAGATATAACCTCAATAGCTGAGGAAAAAACGGGACATAATGCTGATAGACACGCTCGATTGATTTATAAAAATATAGTAAGACATTCGGAAGGAAAGACTTTGTTTAAATACAAAAAAAAGGAATTTCCATTGATTATAAGTCTAGGCAGGGCTAATGGAATATTTTCATTCCGTTATTTTTCAATCGTCGGACCTTTACCCGCTCTAGCTAAATACATTTTAGAGAGAGCAGGGATAGCTAGATTAAGTCTTTAGAGTTCCATCAATACTTGGAAAAGAAAACCTATTATCAAAGATACCGAAAAAAGGAGATAGAGAGTAAAGTTCAGTTTAGATATCTCTTTCATTAAGCTCCTGTCTGTTCTATTTTGATGAATTTTTTTAAATATTAACGAGAGTAGAATTGCGTGAGGAATCAACGCTATTAAAAGTAAATCACCTGGATTGAGGAGATAAGAGACGAAAATCACATTTGCAAGGGCGAGAAGGTGTATAACAAAAAGACCGTAAATACTTCGTTTGAGACCTATCCTAGCTACCAAACCTCTCTTTCCAGCGGCTTTATCGTCTGGTAAATCGACAATCTGCCCCATCCACACGATGAAAAGAGTACTCAAACCGGTGATTGGCATTATCGACACTATGTAAGGGTGAAATCCAACGTTTTGTCCTATAGCACCTAGTAAAACTGCTAGAGGGCCAAAACCTATCCAAACAACAATTTCTCCTAAACCTCTATAGGCGAATTTGAAAGGCTCGGCGGTGTAATATTTACTCAAAAAAGCAGAGACTAAAAAGATGAATGTCAGTATCGGCCAAAATTTGGTTTCTGATATTGCTAACAGTCCGACATATCCAAATGCTCCTATAACTATACCGACTCTAGCTAGCGTGAACATACTTTTTTCCATTTTTGGATGACTCAACAAAATACCAGAACCGCCGCTAAATTCATTTTTAGAAGATCTTGATGTGTCCGCTCCTTGCTTAGTATCGTATATATCATTGTAGACGTTAGTGGAGACGTGTAAACTAACCCCTATAATAGAAGCAAAAACAAGTCCAAGGAGATTTAGCTTTCCAGTTATATAAACAGAAAGAAGTGTACTAATAGCTAATGGTACTACTATTGCGAAAAGGAACGGGGCTCTAGACATCTCAAGAATGTTTGGTTTTTTGGACATATTACCTTTCTCACCTCTAAATCCTATAAATTGGAAAATAGTATAAAGCTTTTCATGAGTTTATAGATTATCTTTTTTTTTACGTTAATTTTTTATTTAAAGATAGGTGAGAAGTAATGATTGAGTTACACTATTTTCTAACTCTCTAACCAACTAAATTTTATTTAATGATATAAAAATAAAAAACGAAAAACACAAAAAAATATATACCGGCCCGCTATTACGTATATTGGTAGGATGTTAGAAACAATAGCTTTGGTAGTTGGCTTAGTGATCTTGACAGCAGTAATACTGGCTCTTTTTGGTTTGGTTGGGCTAGGTGCAATGGTGATTCTAGGAATGATAGGTGCAATTGCATTCGGTTATGGCGTCATCGAAGGGTTATTCGGTGGTATAGATGAGTTTGCAGATGAAATTGGACTAGAGATAGCCACAGAAACGCTTCATATGCTTGCAATAGTTGGTCTATAAGAGCAAATCCTGAATTATTAAGTTAAAACCTTTTTTATAATCCTTTTATTTCCTTTTATTTTATAGAAAATTCTCCCCTAGTTTATTTTCAATTTTACCAAATAGAACTTTATCATATTTTCCTAATAAATAGAGTTCGATCATTTAGAATTTTTAGGGAGTCGATTTCCTTTAGTTTACTTAATCATGAGTATCAACTATGCCTGCGATAATATCTACGAATCAATAAAGATATATACCCTCTAAACAATATATAGGATGAGAGGATGTTGGCGATAATATTGCTGGTGATTGGGTTCCTGTTACTAGTTGCGGCTATAGTAGCCATATTTGGATTGGTAGGAATGGGGGTAAGTGTAATTCTTTGGATGATATTTTATATGATATTTGGTGTAGCGTTTATAGAGTTTATATTGGGCGGTTTACCAGAAATAAGTCTAGCACTCTATATATTTGGATTATAATGATTAAGTAGTAAGAATTAAAACTTTGAAAGATCTTTTCATAACATTAATACTTATAAAAAATAGAAAATTTCTCTATTGAATTTTTGAACCTACTATTAAGTTTCAGGTAAATCTTCTCATTGGAAAGATTACCCTATTTTCATAACATATATAAAGGAACCACTTGGTATTATCAACACTATAGAAGAGGAAGCAGGATGGGAAATAAAACATTGGTAATCGCTATATGTATCTTCTTGCTCTTAAGCGGTCAACCGATAGTAGTAGGCAGTGAGACAAAATTTGAAGAGAATAAAAACAATGTTATTGAAGAAGATACTAAAGAGGACCCTTTAGGCGAGAAGGAACACAAAGACATTTTGAGAGATGAAATAACGAGAACAACTAAAACTAACGGAAAAATCTATGAGTCCTATGAAAACTTTGAGCCCAAATATAGGATGGATAAAACAATATCATTAGAAGAAAGAAGAGCGAGAAAGGATGGTGGAAAGCCCTCGGCAGAACTTCAGTTGATAGAAAATGATTACGAAAAACAGGATCCAATACGAATAGATAGTGACGATGACTTCGCATATAAAGCCCAGAGAGAAAACTGGTCTGGAAATGGAAGTGAAGAAGATCCATATATAATCGAGGGTTATGAGATAAATGGCGAGGGTTATGGTTATTCCCTTTACATCGGAAATGTGACAGATCATTTCAAAGTGAGACAATGTTATCTGCACAGCGCACGTGGAAGAAGAGGAAAATATTTTATGAGCAGCGGGCTGCATCTATTCAACACTTCTAACGGTAATATTCAAAATAATATTATCCTAAATAACTTCCAAGATGGTATTTATCTCGATCAAACTCACAATAATACCATCCTCAATAATACTGTTTATTCGAATGAAGGACACGAAATACTTCTTGAGAGATCAAAAAATAACGAAGTCACCAACAATGATATCAAAGGGGAAAACTACTCTAGAGATCTATTTTACTCTCAAGATGATGTAGAATACTCTCAAGACAGCATTATAGTCCAATTAGAATCACCAGATGATGATATGATAAAAAAGTGGGGTGAAGAAAGGGCTCTAAAATTCACTACCGACGAGATAGCAAATACAGTTGACGGAATAACTTCTCGCACCTATCCCGCATTCAATATGGCCGAAATCGATCTCAGTGAAGGTACAGAGGCAAAAAGGGCTGTAGAATCTTTGAATAAAATGGAAGAAGTGATCAAAGCAGAACCAAATTATCTGATGGATTTTCAAAAAGTTCCAAATGATCCAGGCTATAATTCGCTGTGGGCGATGCCGACTATAGATGCACCTAATGCATGGGATATAACTACAGGAAGTGAAGAGGTCGTTGTCGCGGTTATTGATTCAGGCATCGATTATAACCACCCTGATCTAAAGGATAATTTGTGGACCAGTGAAGAAGGTCATCACGGATATAATGCTATTAACAATTCTTATTATCCGATGGACGACTTAGGTCATGGAACTCATGTAGCTGGAACGATTGGGGCGGTTGGAAATAACGATCTAGGAGTGGTGGGAGTCAATTGGAACGTAAGTTTGATGGGGGTTAAGATCGGAAGTAGAACTAGACTTACCACTGCAGATGCCATAGCCGGTCTTGAATATGTTTTAGAGAGGAAGAGAGATGGCGAAAATATCGTTGCTACTTCAAACAGTTGGGGTGGAAGGAGATATAGTGAGCTGTTATACGAAGCTATCGAAAAACACCAGCAAGAAGGGATATCTTTCGTAGCTGCTGCAGGAAATAACAGAGCTGATGTCGATAAAACTCCTTTCTATCCTGCTAACTATGACCTTACGAATATCATATCTGTTGCAGCAACAGATGAGAATGACGAATTAGCGGAATTTTCGAATTATGGGAAAAGGAGTATTCATGTTGGAGCTCCAGGAGTCAACATAAACAGCACGGTTTTAGATGGTCAATATGATTATGCGAGCGGTACATCAATGGCCGTACCGCATGTTTCCGGTTTAATAGCTTTATTAAGATCACATCATCCCACATACGATCATAACCAACTCAAAAACGTGATACTATCTTCATCTGATCAACCTAATACTCTTCAAAATCTTACATTGACAGAGGGACGTATCAACGCCTATCAAGCTTTAGAACTCTCTCCCGATCCGGAGAATATAAGACTCTGGGT
>CAZRWG010000004.1:14435-16552 GCA_964603805.1 uncultured Thermoplasmata archaeon | reverse complement strand
AAAATATTTCTCAGCAGATCGATCTTCCTCCCCCTCTCATATCAAGATTTGATCTTATATTTGCACTTATCGATCAACCAGATAAGAAAAAAGATTCAAAGATAGCTAACCATATATTGAGTCTTCATGAGGAAGGGGAGAGGATAGAAAAAGAGGGAATGGATATAGAGAAGGAGTTCATACCTGAATTTGATAAGGAATTTTTGAGGAAATATATAGCCCATGCTAAGACTAAAACACCGGTCATGACAGAAAAGGCAATCGAGAAGCTTGAGGATTTTTATTTACAATTGAGAGATACTGGCAGTGACGATTCTATACCGGTCACTGCTAGACAATTGGAATCTTTGGTCCGCCTTTCAGAGGCTAGTGCAAGAGCACATCTTAGAGAGCAGGTCACTTTAGAAGACGCTGAGCGAGCGATAAGTGTGACTAATCATTTTCTAAAGAAGGTTGCTTCGACAGAGTCTGGAGAATTGGATATAGATATGGTTTCAGCTAGTGTTTCCCACAGTGAAAGAACTTTGATGACCCAGATTAGAGACATAATCAGGAATAAAAGGGAGGTCCATGAAGGAGGTGTTCCTGAAGATGATCTCCTTGAAGAGGCAGAATCAAGAGGTTTTACCCGCGAAGAAGTAAGAAAGGAACTCGATAGAATGAGGACTAATGGTGAAATCTACAACCCTGTGCAGGGAAAATACAAATTGGCTTAAGGTGATTAAATGAAAGTGAACTATCAGATCTATGAACAAGGGGATGAGATACTTCTCGCTGCATGTGATAATGATGTTCTAGGCAGAACCTTAGAAGATGGTGATATACATCTTCAAGTGAAGGAGAATTTTTACGCCGGTCAAAAAATAGAGTTGGAAAGATTGAAAAAAGAATTCAAAAGAAGTACGATCGTAAACTTGGTCGGTGAGAACGTAGTAGAGGCGGCAATCGATGAAAATTTCGGTCAAAAAGAAGATATAATGATGATCGAAGAAGTTCCCCACTTACAGATAGTTAAACTTTGAGGTTATCGATAATGATATGCGTAGAATGCGGAGCGGAGGTTGACGAACTACACCAAGGTATGTGTTTAGATTGTTACGTGGATAAAAAGGTCAAAATAGATATCGAGGACCCAATCGAGATCGAGATATGCTCAAAGTGTGGTAGTATAAGAAAAGGAGACAAATGGCTAGAAAGACCAGATTTAGAAACTGTTATGTTAGACAGGATTGAGGATTCACTTACTATACCCTCCTCAGTCGATAAATTTTCCTTTCAAGTAGAACTCGATGAAGGCGATCCGAAAAATATCAAAGCAGATTTGACAGTGGAATTAAGTGTTAAAGGAAAAGAGATAGAGAAATATCTTTCCACTAATCTCGTATTAAAAAAGGCTCAGTGTAAAAACTGTAGCAAAAGGGAAGGAGATTATTACGAAGCGATCCTCCAGGTAAGGCCCACTAAAACAGAGATGACACAAGAACAGAAGCATAAAGTATTCAAGATGGTCCACGAGAGAGTAGAAGTTGAGAAGGGAGATGAGAAAAAAGTTTTCATCACATTGGAAAAGGAGATTCATGGTGGATTAGATTTTTATTTGAGCGATAGAAGGGTAACAAGGAACTTATCTTACGATGTAGCTGATCTTTTCGGAGGTGATGTGAAAGAGTCCTCGGAATTAGCAGGGAGAGAAGATGGTCAGAACGTTTACCGGATGACATATTCTGTAAGATTGCCTCCATACGAGGCGGGGGATTTCATAAAATTCGAAGATAAAGTTTATCGAATAAAAAAAACTAAGAGAGGAAGTGGACCTGTTTTAGTCCAAGATTTAGAAGAGAATAGAGGAACAACTATCTCGAAAGAAGAAATACGGGCAGCAGAAGTCTATGGTGGTGAGGAATTGGTGAAAAAAGCGGTTGTAGTTTCTGAAAAAAATGAAGAGATACAAATTATGGATCCTGAGACCTACGAGACGAAGACACTTTTGAAGCCGGATGGTTTTAGGGGAGAGAAAGACCAAGTTGAGGTTGTTAAAATAGAGAGCCGTCTTTATTTACTTCCTGAAAATTCTAATTGATAAGATTTATACCGGATTACCTTTTCTTTTTAATCAT
>CAZRWG010000004.1:0-14425 GCA_964603805.1 uncultured Thermoplasmata archaeon | reverse complement strand
TCATGAAAGATCGAGATGAGATTCTACACACGAGTTGGTTTGGGAGTTTTATTATAAGGAATGGAGAGGTTATCGACAAAGAGCTGTTTCCTAAAAGTGCGGTTGAGATAGCTAAGAGGAAATCTCAGATGGAGAAGGGAGAAATCCTCAAAGAAGAAAAAAGATTGATCGACAGGCTAAAGACTGAGCCGTTAGTAACTAATGAGAGGTTGTCAGATTTTGGTGAAGTCAAAGATATTGAGGAGGTAGAAATAGATTTAGAAGATTATTCATATGATGATTATCTATTGCAGGAAGCACTTCAGGAATTAGGTAGGAGGAAGATAAGAGAATCTATCGATTTTGGGGAGCATCTAGCTAGAGCCGTTGAAACTATACAGGATCTCAATGAAACCATCAATATTAAGTTGGAAAGATTGAAAACATGGTATTCTCTATATTTTTCGGAGTTAGACAAAGAGGTCAATGATGAAAGATATCTTGAGCTGATTTCTGAATATGGAAATAGAGATGATATAAAAGAAAAGATAGGTTTTGACGATGATTATACAGGCCAAGAAATAACGGACGAGGAGATGAAGCATTTTCAGGACTTAGCTAGATCGATCAAAGATGAGATGGAGTTTAGGGAAAAGTTAGAGAAGTATGTGGAAAGCAAGATGCAGGAGTACGCTCCGAATCTTTCGGCGCTAACGGGCCCAAAATTAGGTGGAGAACTGATAGCGGAGCAAGGTTCGTTAGAAAGCTTAGCGAAACAGCCTGCTAGCACCATCCAGGTACTTGGAGCCGAAAAATCACTTTTTAGACATCTCGATAAAGGTACCGATCCTCCAAAGCACGGATTGATATTACAGCATCCTTATGTTCATAGAGCTCCTAAATCTTTACGAGGTAAAATAGCTAGAACTTTTGCTAATAAAATCGCTATAGCGGCCCGGATAGACTACTTCAGTGGAGACTATCGCGGAGATGAGATGAGGGAGGAATTGGAAAAGAAAATAGAAAAAATCAAAAGTGAGAGTTGAAAATCAATCTTCAATATCTTCATCATCTAGAGCCGATCTTGCAGTGTTTAAAACTGATCTCAGTTTTCCTTCTAGGACATTAACCCTAGATTTTAACCTGGCGTTTTCCTTCTTCAGTTTATCAAATCTTTTTCTCAACATAGAATCAGGATTTTCTTGGATATGATCGTTTTGTTCTGTAGATGTCGTCACGTATTCTATGTCATGCCCTTTTAGATATGAGACCACTTTTATCTTCACTTCTACTAAGTTCTTCTTTTCGATATCGTAGTAAATGCTTTTTTTGCCTATATTTATCAGATTTTCGTGGAGTTCGCTGTCTCTAGTTATCATTATGTCCTCCTTTTTCATCTTATCTACAAGTTCGAAATCTAAGATGCCTTTGTACTCTTCATCGACATCTAGAACATTATCAGAATCTTGCATCTCTATTATTTCTTCTTTAACCTCTGAAGGAAGGTTCTCGTCTAGTATTATACGCATGGTAATGAATTTAAACACTTTGTAAATATAGTTTGTCGTGAGAAATACAGTAGATAGTTTGAAATGTCATATTAAATGTGAGGAAAAGTTTATAAGAAAAATAATTATTGTTTATTCAGGTGAAATAAGATGGTAGTAAAGATAGATGAAGACACCTGCATAGCCTGCGGTATGTGTGAGGAGGAATGTCCTGTAGATGCGATGACTGTTGAAGATGTGGCAAAGGTGGATGCAGATAAATGTGAAGATATAGGCAAATGCGTTGAAGTTTGTCCGGTAGATGCTCTTTCCCTCTGAATTAGAATAGCAAAATATTTATACAGGCCACTACTGCCAAAAACTGTGATACGATGGCAGTTAAAGTAGATGAAGATGCTTGTATAGCATGTGCCCAGTGTGAGGAAGAGTGTCCCGTAGACGCTTTCGTGGTTGAAGAAGTGGCAGTTGTAGACGAAGATACGTGCATCGACTGTGGCAACTGCATCGAGGTCTGTCCAGTCGACGCATTGAGCCTTTAAAAAAAACTAAAAATATTTACTCAATAATTTTTATTTTTCTTTATTTTTTATATAACTTGCAATAGTTTCTTGTATATCTTTCTTTTTTCCTTCAAATTTTCTAATATTTATGTCACTTTGATTTAACATATTCTCAGATAACGAATCCTTATATTCCCCGTCATAGACTATTTCTTTTATTTCTGAGTTTATCAGCATCTTTCCGCAGACAACGCAGGGATAGGTGGTACAGTAAAGCGTGCTGCCTTTGATGCTCGCTCCCGAGACAGCAGCCTGAATGATAGCATTTTGTTCGGCATGAACCGCACGGCAAAGTTCATGCCTTCTACCAGATTTAACGCCTTCACCTTTTTTTGGAAAGAAGTCAATCTCTTCTAACATCTTTTCTTTATCGATGTCTTCATTTTCTTTGTATTGTTCTAAAAAGATATCTATGTAAGGCGGATGTATATCGCCTCGCCGCATACACCCTCCTAGTTCCTCACAATGAGCTAATCCTTTTGGGGCCCCATTATATCCGGTGCTTAACACTTGCTTATTTTTTACCACGACTGCCCCGACTTTTCTGCGGAGACAAGTCGATCTCTCAGAAACGAGATGCGCCATAGCCATGAAGTACTCGTCTATTGTTGGTCGATTCATGTACATCCAAGAGTGAAGCCGTTTATTTTATTTTTTCTCATATTGGACAAGAATTTTTGTTTATTTTTAGAACTTTCAATAAACTTTTATTGATTTTATATAAGAATAGGGTAGAAAATAGTAAATAGATGGTTGTGTTTTGTTGACATTACGAGATATACCAGACTCCTCTACAACAATTAAAAGAGAATGATAACATGACAGAAATGAAAGAAACTATGATAGGCATAGGAAAAGATATCCTGGTATCACTCATCATTCTTGGTATAATTTTAGGATCACTATATGCATTTAGCGGAAGATGGCCTCCGATGGTAGTTATCGAATCAGGTAGTATGATGCATAGTGAGGAGAGTAAAATAGGTGTAATTGATCCTGGAGATATCGTTGTGGTACAGGAAAGTGATAAAGAAGATATAACGACCTATGTAGAGGGGAAAGCAACGGGCTATAGAAGATATGGTCAGTATGGAGACGTGATAATCTTTGAACCCGCCGGTGATTCGCGAGAAATTCCAATCATCCATCGACCTGTTTTGTATCTAGAAGAAAACGATAGTGTAAGAGGGACTTTTGACATCCCAACCCTACAGAATCTAGAATTTGGTACGGAATGGAATAGTAGCCAAGGGGAGGTTCATCTTGGTCTTGAAGGCACTATAACTCTCTATGATTATGGATATAAAAATAATGATTTGGAGATAGACCTTTCGGAATTGAATCAAGGAGGGTATATTACCAAAGGTGATAATAACGATGAAATCGATCAAATATCTACTCGTCAGTTATCCCCACCTGTAAAGGAAGAGTGGATAAAAGGTAGAGCCCGGGGAGAATTGCCATGGTTTGGGATAATAAAGCTGGCCTACATAGGTAGAACGGAACACATACCTAGCAATAGTTGGAACAATTTTATGATTTCTCTTGCTATTATTTTACTTCTGCCAGTAATAGTTGAGCTTGGATCAAAGATCTATCACGAGATGATAAAGAAAGAGGATAAAGTCATAAATGATCCTTCTACCCGTACTGAAAACATATCAGACAATCAACAAGATTCAGATTCAAATCAAATCACTGAGAAATCGGATAAAAAGGAAGAAAAACGGAGAAACGTTGAAGGTGATGAGACTCAAGCTGAAACAATTGAAAACGATGAAGAATTAAATTCTTGATATTACATCAGCTTTGTCTGTTTTGGGCTGTGAGAATTGAACTCTTTAACAGCCTCTATGCTTTTGTCATCTTCGATTAAATCTATGATATCAGATTTAGGTACGGAAGATTGGATTTCTTTAGTTCTACCTCTCCTACCAAAAGATTTGACCCTAGCGTTTATCAAACCGAGCATATCCAATTCAGAGATCAAATCAGTTATTCTCCGCTGGGTAAGAGGATCCATGCCAGACTTTTTGCTCAGCTGTTTGTAGCCCGAATATACCTCTCCAGTGGTAAGCTTATCTCTTCCATTTTCATTCATCAAAAGTATCGAGTATAGTACGAGTTTTGAATGAGTTGGTAATGTGTTGACGGCCTCTCTAACACAATCTTGCTCTATTTTGTTTTTTGCTTTGTACACATGATTGGTGTTCACTGATCTATCATTTTCTCTTTCCGCGATCTCAGTTGAAACTCGAAGTAGATCGAGTGCTCTTCTAGCATCTCCGTGTTCCTGAGCGGCTAGTGCCGCACAGAGTGAAGTAACATCATTCCCTAAGATATTTGGTTCGAAGGCTTTTTTTGCTCGATCCGCAAGTATGTCTTTAAGTTGATCCGCATTATATGGCGGAAATATCATTTTTTCTTCACCAAGTCTGCTTTTGACTCTAGGGTCTAAAAACTCAGTGAATTTCAAATTATTAGATATTCCTATCAAACTAACTTTGCTTTTCTCTAATTCAGAGTTTATTTTTGATAGATGGTATAAAACACTGTCACCACTTTTTGTGACTAGCTTATCCAATTCGTCAAGAATTATTACTACTACTCTTTTTTCTTCTTCTATCCTGTCTTTAAGTGATTCGTATACCTTTTCCATAGGCCATCCAGTGAAAGGTATCTGTTCGTCCCAATCTTCCACGAATTTGTTTCCTATATTTTTCATTACACCATAATGGGTATCGACAACCTCACAGTTGATGTAGACATATTCTACCCTGTCTATATTAAAATCGCTAAATTCAGAGTTAAGCTCACTCTCTTGGTTTTCTCTTTTTAACCGATTGATCTCTCTTTCTAGATATCTAACCACAGCGGTTTTGCCAGTCCCTGTTTTACCAAAGATGAGAACATTTGAGGGTCTATTACCTCTTAGAGCCGTGACCATAATAGAAGCAAGGTCGTTTATCTGTTCCTTCCTATGGGGTAATTCCTCAGGCACGTAAGAGGGACGTAATATATCTCTGTCCCCCTTGAATAGGGAGTTTGAGTTCATGTAAGATTTGAATACGTTTTCTTGACCTATCATCCTTCTTTCCTCCATTTAACCATCCCGGACCTACACCCCTTCATTTCAAGTGCAAAATTTCACCGCAATCTAAATCAGGGGATATGCACTTTTTATCGATTTTTTATCGGGCATTCGGGGTCCGCTGTTAGGGAGATGAGGATTATCTATAGCATTAAAAAACTTTCGTCAGACGATATTTGGTGTTTTTTAAAGGTAAGTTTAAAAAGATTTTGTATGACGCTTTAAGTACCTTTATAAATTAAAATAAGAGTAATTTGTAATTATTTACAGGTATAAATTAACTAATTCACTCGGGATTCGATTCGCGGAAGCCGCCGGATATTTAGGAAATTGACTATCATATGTTATTTTCCGGTGGAATTCGTGAAAAATGTGTAAAAAGAAAGAAAGGTTCAAAAGGATTTTAGGTAGAGGCCGAGTCTTAATTTTCTACTGGCCCGATTGGGAATATCGTCTTTTCGTAATACTCGTTTGTTACCTCGGCTAATGCGGTATATACAGCGCTGAATCCACAGATAATTCCTTCTAGACCGGCTATCATGTATATCGTTTGACCTAGATCAGTATTAGGCCCGACTGCATAGGCTAGAGCTAGTAGGAAGAACAATATCGTCAATGTAGAAAATACGACTTGAAGTGCTCTGTTCATTTTTAGAGTCGATAAGAACATCCAACCAGTGAAAAGGCCCCACATAGCAAGATATGCGGCCTGAGTAGTATGGATTGGACCTTCTATACCACCAACGATTTCTGGTATCATCAGCAACCCTACGAAGGTCAGCCAGAAAAGACCATAAGAACTGAAGGCTACTGCTGGAAACGTATTACCTTGTTTCATTTCCCACCAGCCTGCAATGAGTTGAGCAAAACCACCGTAGAAGATACCCATCGCTAATATCATGCTGCTAGGATGCCAATTTGGATTCGCATTATATATGTTTAAAAGTACCGTAGTCATACCGAAGCCCATTAGACCCAATGGAGCGGGATTCGCAAGTTTATTTTCTTCTGCCATAACGACCACTTATCCGAGGTATTGGCAGAATCTATATATATTTTTTGAAATTGTTAATAAATAAATGTAGATGAAAAGCATTTTTATATGAAAAAATAAAAAGATTTCGAGAGGAATTTAAAAATATATCTATTTATCCTTAGCCTTTTTTTTCGCTCTTTTTTTTCTCTTTTTAGCGGTGAATCCAGTTGATTCTCTTAGAAAATCGTTCCATTTAGAGATAGTTTCTGCGGCGACATCCCCACTAACCTCATCATCCATTTTGAGATCGACCCATAACCCTGTTCTTCCTTCGGTCCAAACTTCCAGGCGTGATATAGCACCTTCGTCCTCTACGATCAATTTGTCATTTTTCTCTTTTACTTTACCAAATTTTTCTCTCATCAATTTTTTCAGTTTATCGCCCTCTATATTCTCGAAATGTCCTCTTTTTACATCATAACGGTTCTTACCCATAGTATCGTTGATAGATATCTGTTTGCTTTATTTGAGTTTTGGGTAGAAGTCTATCTTTTTATCCTGAACTCTTTTATATCCCTCCCTTATTCATCCTTATTATGAATAGGATTCACGCTAAAGATGCCGTTGAACTTGAAGAAGGTAGCAAGTGTACGTTGGGTGGTTGGCTTCAAGAGACAAAAAAACTTGGAGGAATAGCTTTTCTAAAGGTGAGAGATAGAACAGGTGTATTCCAGGTTGTTCTCTCGGAAGATGAGATGGGGAAAGAAACTTTTGAAGAAGCTATCGAGATCCCTAGAGAAAGTGTGTTAATAATTGAAGGTGAGAAAAAAACTACTGATCAAACAGAGCTTGGCTTCGAAATTGTTCCCATTTCCATAAAAGTAGAATCTGAAGCAGAAAAACCTCTTCCATTAGGCGTAGTAGATAAAGTAGATTCAGAGATGGGAACTCGATTCGATAACCGTTTTCTTGATTTGAGGAAAGAAGAGAAAAGACTCATTTTTGAGATCAGGGATATTCTTCTAGATGGCTTAAGGGACTTTTTCAATAAAGAAGATTTCATAGAGGTTAATACTCCAAAGATTGTTGCGGCTGGAGCTGAAGGTGGTGCGACTTTGTTTGAACTAGATTATTATGAGCAGGAAGCCTATTTAGCTCAGAGTCCTCAATTATATAAACAGATGCTTATGGCTTCGGGATTTGAGAGAGTTTATGAAATCGCACCCGCATATAGAGCTGAGGACTTTGCAACGGTAAGACACACCTCTGAATTTCTCTCTTTAGATTTTGAGATGTCTTTTATCGAAGGTTCTTCAGATATTATGGATATGACAAGCTATCTTATTAACCACGCTCTTTCTTATGTTAAGGAACAAGGTAGAGAAGAACTCAAGAAATTAGGAGTCGAATTAGAGATCCCAGAACTTCCTTTTAAAAAAATCCCATACCGGGAATGCATAGCTATACTGGAAGAAATGGGAACAGAATGGGATGAAGAACCTGAAATAGGTACTGAGGAAGAAAAAATACTAGGAGAATACGTAAAAGAAGAATGTGATACTGATTTTTTCTTCATTACTGAGTTCCCTACGAGAGTTAAAGAAGGAACTTTCTATGCTATGAGAAAAGATTATGATCCATCACTCACGACTTATTTTGATTTGGAATACAAAGGTCAAGAGTTAGTATCGGGTGGACAGAGAGAACACCGATATGAAACTTTAGTAGATCAAATGAATGAAATAGGGATAGATTTAGAGAACTTTAGTTCTTATTTAGAACCATTTAAGTATGGCATGCCTACCCACGGTGGTATCGGATTGGGGGTAGATAGATTGCTTCAGCAGCTTTTAAATTTAGATAATGTTCGAGAAGGCATACTCTTCCCTAGAGACCCTAAGAGGTTGGAACCCTAGGTAGGAGAAAACCCTAGGGAAAATTTAAGAAAAAACCGGGCTTTGAAAATATGGCACAAGGAAAATATGAAAGAGAACTAAAAAGTATTCTTTCTGGTGATGAGGAGATAATAGAAAAAACAACCAAGACTTGTTCTGAAGATCAAAAAGAAGATTATCAAAGAGTAATGAACATACCTTTTTTAGTGGTGAGAGGTGCTGGCAGTTTAGGTGTTGATTTAGTGGCGGTACGGGGTGATGTTTCTTTCTTAATTGAGGTAAAATCTTCTAAAGAGGATATATTGTATTTGAGCGATCAAAAAAGATTGAAAGAGCAAGCAGAAGAGATCGAAAAGATATGTACTGATACAAAATTACTCCCAATATATGCTTATCGATTGAAAAGATATAGAGGAGACAAATGGAGATTGTTTACTATGGATATAGAGGGATTGTCCAAGAAATACAGGGTACTAAATAAAAAATTGCCCAATGTTAAGACGACTTCCCACGGCAATTACAAACTTCCATGGGAAGAAGGCATGCCCTTGAGTGAATTTTTGGGTTATCTTGCTCGTCTTTTAGGATAAATTGCGCATTTATCAAAAATATCAGCAAATACTAAATATCTTGATAAAAATATTAACATCCCTGTGTTGAGGGATATTCGAGGAGAAATAGATGCGGAAGCTCATATTATGTGCGGACCGAGATGACGACATCGGTGAAAAAACTGGTTTGAAAACCCCTATAATCGGAAGGGAGGAAAACCTACAAGCAGCCATAAAACTTGGATTGGAAGATCCTGAAGACTCGGATACCAATTCTATATTATCAGCTATTTCCATATATGACGATTTAAAAGAAAATGGAGAGGATGTCGAAATAGCAACTATCTGTGGAGCCTCTTCAATAGGTTACGCATCGGATACTGCTCTTGGAGAGGAATTGGACTATGTTTTGGAAAAGACAAATGCTGATTCCGCAATTTTGGTGACCGACGGAGCTGAGGACGAATATATCAGTCCGATTGTGTCCTCAAAAATAGATATTTCTCACATCCGGACAGTGTATGTCAAGCAAAGCGAAAGTGTAGAGAATCTTTATTATCTGTTCGTTAAAACTTTCCAGGAAGAGAAGTCAAAAAGAAAATTTCTTCTACCAATATCACTGGCCTTACTAGTCTATGGTTTTTTCAGGATCATAGCGCTATTGAGTAATCTTTTTATTGAAGGGGTTGGGGCCCTTACGGGATTACCTGGCTTTGGTATAGGAATAATCTTTTTCGTCATAGGAGGTTATATATTTGCTAGAATATACGAATTAGACAAGAAAACTTTAGGTTTGTATAATAAACTGAAAGAAGCGGTGACTAGTGGTTCTGTGTGGTTGCCATTCACAGCCGTTTCAGTTTTAATCGTGATCGGGAGTTCCCTCCAGGGTTGGAATGCCGTGGTAGATGAGAATATTACTTCTCCGCTTGAGATTACACTTAGCTTTGCTTCAACCGTTATTTGGTGGTGGATCGGTGCTGTGTTTTTACATGAACTAGGTAGACTAATCGATACTTACATAAAAAAAGGTCGAGTAAAATGGTCTTTTTGGGCGATTTTCCTGACTCTTTTTGCCCTAACGTTCATATTTTGGGGTGCTTTGGATTACATAAGAGGAATAGTAGGCATGGAAGAGGAGCCGGTTTTTCCGATGGTTGCTATAAACATAACTTTAGGCCTATTGATTGGTGTTTTAGCTGGATTGACCCAAAGAAGTTTTAGAGAACGTCAAAAAAAGGAGGAAGAGGAAGGAAAATCAGAGTGATTGGCAATCTATCTTGGGAATCTATATTTAAGAACTGAGAAGGTGGAAGGTTTGAAATTTAAAGATTGGGAACCATTATATGAAGAGATAATATTGGATTTCGATTATTCAAAAGAAGAAGATAGAAAATCTGCAGAGATTTTAGTTGAACTTAGAGGTACCGATAATCTATCTCCATTGAGATCATTGAAAAACAGAAATGTTGAGATAGGTGGACCATATTATTCTAAGAGTGATGCGAAAATTACTGTAGCTGCTGGTTCAGCTGTTAGCCAAATAGTCGATCAAGGAGTGGAACCTGATCTTTTGGTTACGGATTTAGACGGCACTAAAAAGCTTCAAAAAGATCTAAATTTAAAGAACACACCTGCAGTTTTACACGCCCATGGAGATAATATTGATATAATCAAGAAATGGGCTAATAAATTTGAAGGACATGTGGTATCTACATGTCAGTGTGACCCCCCTAAAAAAGGAATCTATAATTTTGGTGGTTTTACTGATGGTGATAGAGCATGCTTTATTGCGGATCATTTTGGAGCTAAAAAAATCGTGTTAAATGGATGGGATTTTGATCGACCTTTTGAACGAAACAGTTCTGAAAAACGGAAAAAATTGAAATGGGCTAAAAGATTGATTGAGAGTATAGATATCACTATACTTCATATCTGATTTCTTTCGAAAATCCGAATCAATGATTTTCTTGACCAAAAAGGTCCTCAGAATTTCTTGGGGAAGATTTATTTATAATTGTCCACATTAGATAAAGAATCGTACCGGGGAAGTAAAAATTGGTAAGAGTAAAAATTTCCCTATCCCGAAAAAAATGAATAATATAATTCAATAAAGTGATTTATCGTGAGCAGGATAACCTTTAAGGACCTTGAAAAAGCAATAAAGATAGTCTTAGAAGAAAATGACATGGAGCCGTCTAGAGCTGAGGATATGGCAGAAAAAGTCATGAATCTCTTCGGTTACGACAAAACCATAACTGATAATCTTCTTTCTCCTGAAGAGAGAGACACTTTTTATAAATTAGAGGATCTAGATATACTTTTTACTGAGGAAGAAACCACGAATCTTCCCAGCGGAAAGAAATGGAGGATACATTATTGGATATTGAATGAAAACAAGATAAGAGATATACTAGAAGAAGAAAAAGAAGAAGAGAATGGAGAAGGCGACGAGAAGAAAACTATTTATGATGATTTATCAGACGAGGTTTGGGAAAGAGGGAGTACATAAAACTAAAATCATAATCTACATAGTCTTTTTAATGGATGGAAGATAAAATGGAGGAAATCAGAGAAAAAGCTGAAGAACTTCTTTACGATGTAGAAATCAGTACAGAGTCCTTCTTTGAAGATTTTGAGATTACTGAAGAGATAGAAGGATTAATGAATCAGCTAGAAAAGGCAGATAAATCTTATAAATTGGCACTAGACGATCCAGACATCTATCTCAAATTATCAATTATTTGTCTTTCTAATCAACAATTGGATAAGGCTGAAGCATTTGTGAAGAAGAGTTTAAGATTAAAAAATAGTTTTCTTGGATTTTTCCTCAAGGGCGTAATCCTTCAAGAGAAAAATGATAATAAGGGGGCAATTGGAGAATATGATGAGGCGCTAAAATATGATGAGAGAAGGATAATTTACCAATACAAATACCAGGCATTAAAGGATAGAGACATGTTGGAAAGAGCCTTACAGACAATCAATAAAGCATTAGAAATGGAAGTGACTCCTGATTTATTAGCTGAGAAAGCTGACCTACTTGTTGAAGTAGGCAGAATAGATGAAGCAAATGAGCTTTATGAAAAGGCTGAAGAGTTGGACCCAAATCTGAAAAATAGGCAACAAAAAATAAATAATCTGATGGGCGAGGCAGAAAAAAAATTGATACCAGATATCTACGATAGCATCCTTAAATTAGATAAAAAAAATACTGAGGCCTGGCTTGGTAAAGCAGGATGCTACTGGGATGTAGATCAAAAAGAAAAGGCTAAAAAGACTATGGAAAGAGCGTTAGAATATATCGATGATAATAGGATATCTAAAAAGTTAAAAGATTATAGAGAAATATCTCAATTAGGTTTAGAATGTGATGATTGTGGAGGAAATGGAACCTGCTCGAATTGTAATGGAACTGGCGATTGCATAAACTGCGACGGAAGTGGTGATTGTTCGAATTGCAATGGCAGCGCAAAATGTTTTGATTGTAGAGGCTCTGGTGAATGTCATAATTGTGATGGAAAAGGTAAAACAGGTTGGTTTAGTAAATGTGATATTTGTTCAGGTACAGGTATTTGTCAAACCTGTGAGGGTTATGGCCACTGCATGACATGTGATGGAACTGGCGATTGCCAAAAATGTGGAGGGAATGGAAATTGTGAAAAATGTCAGGGGAGCGGTACATGTAAGACGTGTGATGGCAAAGGAGTAAAGGTCGATTAAAATGGCCGGTATAAAAAAGAAGGATTTAGAGATTAAATTAGAATCTATATCGGCTCATCCAAATCCTAAAGCGGATTTAGAGCAATACTCAACTCCTTCTCCAATTGCTTCGGATATCCTTTTTCGAGCCTATTCTAATGGACACATAAATGATAAAAAAATAGCCGATCTCGGATGCGGTACTGGAATTTTTTCAATAGGTTCCGCCTACCTTGGAGCTGACTCAGTTGAAGCATTCGATGTTGATGAGGAAGTTATTAAAATAGCGAAAAAAGAGGCTAGGAAATGGTCTATTTCAGATATAATCAATTTTAAAGTTAAAGAGGTTAGTGAAATCGAAACGAAAGTGGATACGGTTCTAATGAATCCGCCTTTTGGATCACAAAAGAAGGGGGCTGATTTGCCCTTTCTAAAGAAAGCCTTTCAAATTTCAGAAATGATTTACACGATACATAACGCCGAGACGAGAGAGTTTTTGAAAAACTTTATAAGAGAGAGAGGACACAATCTTTTTTGGGAAAAAAAATATATGTTTGAAATCGGTAATATCTTTGAATTCCACGAGAAAGAAAGAAAAAGTTTTGAGGTTATCTCATATGGAATAAATGTAAAGAGGGAATAATATGGTAGAAGATGAAGAAAAAATTGTGTTTCCAGGAGATGAAGTCGGAATGGCCGAAGAGTGGCTCTCGGGAGAAGGAACCTATGAAGATAAAGGTAGGATTTACTCCGCTCATTTTGGTATTGTAAAATATGATGAAGATGATTTAGAGGCAAAGGTTGAAGCTATAAATTCTATCGTGGAAGTGAAAGAGGGCGATATAGTTTATGGGACGGTGACAGCTAGGAAAAATTCCATGGTAGTAGTTAGCATTGAGATGGTCGAAGGATCTTCTAGAGGTGTAAAGGAGGATATAGAAGCGTCTATTCATATTTCAAAAGTTTCTGATGACTATACTGAGGAGCTTGAAGATAAATATTTGGTAGGAGATATAGTTAGGGCTAAAGTAGTCCAAGCAGAACCTACCATAAGATTATCGACAATTGGGAAGGAATATGGTATCGTCAAAGGATATTGCTCAGAATGTAGAAAGGATATGGAATTCAAGAAGAACAAATTATATTGTCCTAGATGTGATATATACGAGAATAGAAAAATCTCTCAGGTATATGATAAGATAAAATTGAAAAGAAAAGATAAATGAATCAAAGGTGATTGATATTGGTAGATATCGAAAAGGCTTTGATGGCGATTGAAGAAAAGGAAAAATGGGAGAAAAGAGAAAAAAAAATTTTAGAGGAATTGAAACAGGTTAAGGAGAAAAAAAGGGAATTGAAAAAAGAAATCAAGAAAACAAAAAAAAGAATCAGTGAATGTGAGAGCGCCCTAAGGTCAATTAGTACGACTGGAAAAGACACATCGGAATTTCATATTGACCTATCAGAAGAAATGAAAAGAATGTAGGTGCAATGTATGGCTAAGAGAGATGAGATTAAAAATTTAAGGGGCGAAATTAGAGACAATATGAAAAAATATTGGGAAATGAGAGGAAGGATAAAAGAATTAGAAGAGCGTGAACAAGAACTAAAAGAGGAATTAGAAAGGATCAGAGAACATCTTTCCTATTATGAATCATTAGTCTCAGATATGAAAAAGGAGATGAAGGTTAAAAAAGCTACAAACATTTTTGAAGAACTATAATGGGAAAAAATACTGTGAAAGTTTAAATACGTAAAGAATAATTAACTCATTAAAGCAGATCGAGTGCTTAATATTATAAGAGGAGTGTGTTAATATCGAAGCAAAAGATGAGATTAGAGGAATTTTAAAGAAATATGGTTCTAAAAAAGATATTAATGCGGTTGCATTAACTTCTAAAGATGGTGTGCCTATAGCCTCTTATGTTGAAATGGAAAACGAAAATGAAACTTTTAGCACTCTTTCTGCAACTATGTTAGGAGCTGGCGAAGTAATATTTTCTGGATTTAAAAAAGAAAAACCTAACATTATTGTTGGATATTCTGAGGATTCAGTGCTTTTTATAAAAGGCATCGATACCAATATGACTTTGTCCCTACTTGGCAATTCTGATAAAGAAAAAGAACTAGAGACTTACATGCAAGAATTGGCCTCTAAAATAG
>CAZRWG010000003.1:0-16674 GCA_964603805.1 uncultured Thermoplasmata archaeon | reverse complement strand
ATTTAGCTCATAAAATCATCCAAGAGGAATTTGATGATGAATTCACAAAAGACATAGAATTTCCTAGAAGTTGGTATATCACATCGGATACCATTATGGATGTAATCCATTATAACGACCTCGACGAACTTATTCATGTGAAATATTTAGATACAGATGAAATAAGGCATGAGGAACCCTTTTTGGAGCAATTGATGAAAAATGCTATGTTCCCTTCTGAGATAGTTGAAGGGCTCAGAAAGATTCTCAGAGATTTAGATGAAAACCCGATAATAGTCAGATCCTCTAGCCTCCTAGAAGACAATTTTGGAGCGGCTTTCTCAGGAAAATACAAAAGTTTGTTTCTACCAAACAAGGGGACGGAAGAGGAAAGGTTAGAGGATCTAATGAATGCTATCGCTGAAGTTTATGCCTCTACCTTTTGTGCAGACCCTATAGAGTATCGAAAGGAGAGAGGTCTATTAGACTTTAGCGAGGAGATGGGGATATTGGTTCAAGAAGTGGTAGGAACTGAAATCGGGGATTATTATCTTCCTATTTATGGAGGAGTAGCTTTCAGCAAGAACGAGTTCAGATGGTCTCCGAGGATAGGTAGAGATGATGGAGTTATCAGACTGGTTCCTGGTCTAGCTACTAGAGCCGTTGATAGGATCGGAGACGATTATCCTATTTTGGCTTCACCTAATCGACCAAATTTAAGGGTTAATTCTACAGTTGATGAAAGGGTCAAATATTCTCCCAGATATATGGACGTAATAAATTTGGAAATGGAACAGCTAGAAACGGTTGATGTTATAGATTTCCTTCAGAACAATGCCGATGAATTCCCTGATTTAGAAAAGTTGGTCTCAATATACAAGGATGGAAATCTCAAAACTCCTTCAGGATTGATACTTTATCCTGAAAAGGAAGATATGGTAGTCACATTTGAAAAACTATTTGATAAAACGGATTTTCTTACAAAGATGAACAAAATATTGAGGAAGCTTGAAGAAAAAATAGGATTTCCAGTTGATGTGGAATTCGCCTCTGATGGAGATAAAATATATATTGTCCAGTGTAGGCCCCAGAGTCAGACTTTAGACAGGGAAAGAGTGAAAATCCCACGAGATTTAAAAGACAAAAGAAAATTGTTCTCCGCTAAGAAGTATGTGACTACAGGGAATTTGGAGAATCTTGAATATATTGTGTACGTGGTTCCAGAAGAATACGCCTCTTTAGAAAGCAGAGAAAAGATGCAGAAAGTCGCACGGATTGTGGGCGAACTCAACAAAAAACTACCTAAAAGAAAATTCATCCTTATGGGTCCAGGTAGATGGGGGAGTAGAGGCGATATAAAACTGGGAGTTCCCGTTAAATATAGAGAGATTCATAATACCGCACTTTTAGCTGAAGTTGCAAAAGAAAGACGTGGATATGAACCAGAACTCTCTTTCGGCACTCATTTCTTCCAAGATCTTGTAGAATCAGACATAAAATACTTACCTCTATATCCTGAAGAAGATGAGAATATATGGAGAGAAGAAATGTTCTTCAGATCGGAAAACAAACTGACCGAATTTTTACCTGAATATGAATACTTTAAAGATGTAATAAGAGTTATTGATGTCGGCGATATAAGTAAAGGCGGAACTCTAACTGTAACCATGGATGGTGAGGCAAACGAAGCTTTGGCCTATCTGGAACCTTCGGATCATTGGGAATGGAGGATGAAAAAGGTAAAACAAATGGCGAGACAGCTAGATCCAGAAATATATGGGGTTGAAGACCTTTATGTTGTTGGTAGCACTAAAGAGGCTACAGCGGGACCAGAAAGTGATATAGATCTTATTGTTCATTTTAATGGTACGGAAGAACAGAAGGATAAATTGGAAAATTGGTTCGAGAGGTGGGATCAGAGACTAATCCAGGAAAATGAAAAAAGGATCGGAAAAAGAACAGATAAAATTTTAGATATTCATTATGTAACGGATGAAGATATTAAAAAAGAGACATCTTGGGCATCTCATATAACTTCCCGATATAAATCGGCTAAAAAGATTACGATCGAGCAAAATACGGATGAATAAAAGTTCTTTAACCATTTTTAACATCGATTAAGGTTCTAGTAGCTTTTTCCGGCTCTTTGGTATCAAACTCAATAAGGGCTAATTCGGATCCATTATGTACTCCTGTAAATGAATATGAATCTTCTATCTTCTCCTTCCAGCTACCGGTCAAATCAACAGTTTTATGAGCATGTCCATGAAGAGTTATGTAAGGCTTCTTATCTTCTATGAATCTTTTTATTGCTATACTACCTATGTGGACATCAACAGGTGCATGTTTCACCATCTTTCCGTCTAGATCAGCTCTATCAAGATTGGTTTCATAAGGAGGAGAGTGAAACAAATAGATGGTTTTTTCGGGAGGGGATTTTTTTGATAACTTTCTAAGATCGTCTTCGATGGTCTTGTATTGCTTATCATACTCAGATATCTCTACGGTTCTTGTTCCATTTTCAGGAGATATTGCCCCAACTCCTACATACTGAGAAACATCATATCGTTCCCAGTCCTTCAATCTGAAAGGTGTAGGTGGGATGAAGCTATATCCACAAACGTAAAGATCATCGAATTCTGTGGTGGAATTGTGCATGTATTCCAAAAGATCTTTTCCTTCCATCTCCTTCAATGTTTCTTCATAGGCTTTAGGATCATCGTTACCCATTATTATGAAGATTCTCACTTGGTCTGAAAATGATTTATTTATCATCTTAAGCTTTTTCTTCAGAAAATTTTTTAGAAAATATTGTACATTAGTATCTCTTCCATGTGCTGAAGGAAGTATATCCCCTCCGATAAATACTCCATCAGGCCTTTTTTGTTGGATAAATTCAAATAATTTTTCATATTTTTTGATATTTCCATGAAGATCAGACGTAAATATGCATTCCAGATTACCACCAATTAATCTTTTGTAAATCATATGGTTTTACTTTTAATTTTCTATAGTGGTTGGATTAGAAACTCTATTACAAATCCGAATGTATTGTATACATTGGGTTAAAAATAAATGATTATATCACAAAGTCCTCAACGAAATACTTAAATTATTTATAAGAAATCATCGCACGCTAGATTGAATATAAATGAACTAAAAAAAGGAGAATGATATGATGGTTTTAGATAGAGTATATGAACAGGTCGTAGATAGGAATCCTGGTGAAGAGGAGTTCCATCAAGCAGTTAAGGAAGTCTTAGAGTCAATCGAACCAGCGATGGAAAAACATCCTGAATTTGCAGATGCTAGAATAGTGGAACAGTTGGTAGAACCTGAAAGACAGATCATCTTTAGGGTTCCTTGGAAAGACGATAATGGAGAAGTACATGTTAACAGAGGGTTCAGAGTTCAGTTCAACAGTGCAATAGGCCCCTACAAGGGCGGTATAAGGTTCCATCCCTCGGTTTACATAGGGATAATCAAGTTCTTAGGCTTTGAGCAGATATTTAAAAACGCACTGACAGGCTTAGCGATGGGAGGCGGAAAAGGAGGTTCTGATTTCGATCCAAAAGGAAAATCCGATGATGAAATAATGAGGTTCTGCAAAAGCTTTATGAACGAATTATACCGGCATATCGGTCCTGATACCGATGTTCCCGCAGGAGACATCGGAGTCGGAGGGAGAGAAGTTGGATATATGTTTGGTCAGTACAAAAAATTAGTCAATAGGTTTGAAGGTGTCTTTACTGGAAAATCCCCTGAATGGGGTGGATCTCTAGTCAGACCGGAAGCTACGGGGTACGGACTTGTATACTTCACTCAAGAGATGTTAAAATCAGAGAATGAAGATTTGAAAGGGAAAGAAGTATTGATATCTGGTTCTGGAAATGTGGCTCTCCACGCCCTTGAAAAGTGTAATGAACTGGGAGCGAAAGTCGTGACCTTATCCGATTCTGACGGAGTAATATACGATCCTGAAGGCATATCTGGTGAGAAAAAAGATTACGTATATGATCTTAAACAAGTTAGGCGAGGAAGAATAAGGGAGTATGCAGGGGAATACGATGCAGAATATGAAGATGGATGTAAACCTTGGGAATTTGAAGCCGATATAGCTCTTCCAAGCGCAACTCAGAACGAGATCGGAGAAGAAGATGCACAGAAATTGATAGATAATGGTATAATAGCTATTGGCGAAGGTGCAAACATGCCTTCTACACCCGCAGCGACAAAGATATACAGACAGAACGATATCATGGTCGGGCCTGCTAAAGCCGCAAATGCTGGAGGTGTTTCTGTCAGCGGTCTTGAGATGGCACAAAACTCGCAGAGAGAAAGCTGGAGTTTCGATAAAGTAGATAATCGATTACAAGAGATAATGCAGAATATCCATGAAACATGCTACGAGACATCTAAAAAGTACGATGAAGAAGGTAATCTACACCTTGGGGCTAACATAGCTGGTTTCGTTAAAGTTGCAAAGGCAATGCTGGATCAAGGTATTATTTGAGGCAATGGTGGGGATGAAAAATTCTTAACTCTTTAATATTTCTGTCTCAAGAAATATTGGGTTTAGGAAAAATTGAAATATTAGAAGAAGAGCTAAACAGTTGAAAAACGGTGTTATTAAAGGAAAAGAAAAATATGGATAAAATCCTAAATTTATATTTTCTGCTCTTGGAGGTTAAAGATGGAATTAGAATGTAATAATTGTGGACATGAATGGTTTTATCGAAATGAAGAGGATGAGACAGTCCTCTGTCCCGAATGTCAAGATGAAGTGAAAGTATCACTTGAAGGCGAAAGTTGTTCTTTAGAAAGAGATGTTGAAGGAGTGCTCGAAAAATATCTCTCACAACCGAGTTCTCTTATACCAATCCTTCAAGAGGTCCAGAAGAAATTCGGTTATCTTCCTAGGGATGTGATGGAAGACATAGCTGAATATCTAGAACTCCCAGTTAGCAAAATTTATGGTGTAGCAACCTTCTATGCTCAGTTTAGATTTGAACCTCTAGGAGATCACATGATCCGAGTATGTCATGGAACAGCATGTCATGTGAAAGGAGCGGATAAGATCGGGGAAGCAGTCGAAAATAAACTAGGCATCGAAACAGGAGAAACCACTGAAGATGGTCAATTTACTCTCGAAAGAGTTGCCTGCTTAGGATGTTGTAGTTTAGCTCCCGTAATGATGGTAGATGATACCGCTCATGGTAATCTTACGAGAGAGAAAGCAAAAGATATTGTTGAGAAATATAAGGAGGGATAAACATGAGTAAAAGTGTACGGGTTGGATATGCCTCCTGCGGGATAGCCGCTGGTGCTGAGCAGGTTTATCAGAAATTGAAAGAAACCATCGAAGAACGTGAATTGGACGTTGATATAGAAAAGGTCGGCTGTATAGGAATGTGCCATAATGAACCTATAATTGAAATAGAAGATAACCAAGGAAGTTACACATATGGAAATCTTGAAGTCGATGATGTCAATGAGTTAGTTGAAAAACATCTCATAGATGAAATAGCTTATGAGGATAAGCTTATAACCTCGCCTTCTGATGAATATGATTATTTTTCAAAACAACGTAAAGTTGTCTTAAGAAACAGCGGAGTTATAGATCCTGAAAGTATAGAAGATTATATGGAAAGAGACGGTTACGAAGCTTTAGAAAAAGCTCTAGATATGGATCCACAGGAGATAATAGATAAGATAAAAGAGAGCAACCTTCGAGGAAGAGGCGGTGCTGGATTTCCTACAGGTATGAAATGGCAGTTCGCGAAGGATGCTGAAGGAAATGAAAAATACCTAATATGCAATGCAGATGAAGGAGACCCTGGAGCTTTTATGGATAGGAGTGTTCTAGAAGGAGACCCTCATGCAGTATTGGAAGGAATGATAATCGGAGCCTACGCTACTGGTGCTAGTAAAGGATACATATACTGCAGAGCGGAATATCCTGTAGCTGTTAGAAGACTTAAGATAGCTATAGAAAAAGCTAGAAAAAGAGGTTTCCTTGGCGAAAATATACTTGATACGGAATTTTCTTTCGATATCCAAATCAAAGAAGGTGCAGGTGCATTTGTATGTGGTGAAGAGACAGCCCTTATGCATTCCATCGAAGGCGAAAGAGGTATGCCTAGACCTAGACCTCCTTTCCCGGCCCAGGAAGGTCTTTTTGGAAAACCCACTAACATAAACAATGTCGAAACATGGGCCAACGTTCCGTGGATATTGAGAAATGGGGCAGAAGAATTCAGCTCTATAGGTACGGACGAAAGTGGTGGAACTAAAGTTTTCGCTCTCGCAGGTAAAATAAAAAGAGGCGGTCTAGTGGAAGTACCTATAGGTACAACTTTGAAAGAAGTCATATTCGATATCGGTGATGGGATAGCCGATGAGAAGGAATTTAAAGCTGTACAACTCGGTGGTCCTTCAGGAGGTTGTTTAACCAAAGATCATCTTGACACTCCTGTAGATTACGAAACTCTCACAGAGGCCGGAGCGATAATGGGTTCTGGTGGTATGATCGTAATGGACGAAGATGACTGTATGGTCAATGTTGCTCATTATTTTCTTGATTTCACTCAAGAGGAATCATGTGGAAAATGTACTTTCTGCAGAGTAGGTACTAAAAGATTGTTAGAGATGTTGGAGGAATTTTCTAAAGGGAAAGGCAGCGATGAAGACATAGAAAAATTAAAAGAAATGGCAGATAAGATAAAAAAGCATTCTCTTTGCGGACTGGGCCAAACTGCTCCTAATCCTGTATTGACCACTTTAAGGTATTTTGAGGAGGAATATAAAGCACATTTAGAAGAAGGTACGTGTCCTGCTAATGTTTGTAGAAAATTGATCACTTACACTATATCTGAAGACTGCATAGGATGTGGAACTTGCGCAGAGGAATGTCCGGCGGATGCTATTTCAGGCGACTCTAAGGAAGTTCACTTGATCGATCAAGGCAAATGTATAAGATGTGGCGCATGTCAGGAAGTCTGTCCAATAGACGCAGTGGAGGTGGAATAGTTTGTCTGATAAAATAACTGTCACAATCGATGGAGATGATTACGACACGGAACCGGGAAAGAAAGTTTTAGATGTTTGTAGAGAAAACGATTTGTTTGTGCCAACACTTTGTGAAATAGAGTATATCGAAGAGCCTTTTGGAGGATGTCGAGTCTGTCTTGTTGAGGTGACTACAGATAGAGGAACTGAAGTCACTACCTCTTGCGATACTCCGGTCCAGGATGGAATGGATATCAAAACTCATACGGAGGAGATTTACGACGGACGAAAGATGGCTCTCGAACTCCTCCTATCAGAACATACAGGAGATTGTGTAGCGCCTTGTTCTATCGAGTGTCCTGCGAGCCTAGACGTACAAGGCTATCTCGCCCACATAGCTAACGGAAGACCTAGTGAGGCAGTCAAGCTCATTAAAGAAAAGAGCCCTTTGGCTTTGAGTCTTGGTATGGCATGTTTTGCCCCTTGTGAGGATGAATGTAGAAGAGAGATGGTAGAAAATCCAATTGCCATAAGACAGCAAAAGATGTTTGCTGCGGAAGAGGACATTGAAGATCCTTGGACTCCTAAAATCGGAGAAAAAACAGGACAGAACATTGGTGTCGTAGGAGGTGGGCCTGCCGGATTGACAGCCGCTTACTTCTTGAGGCTTGAAGGACATGAAGTGAAGATTTATGATATGATGCCTAAACTCGGTGGGATGATGCGCTACGGCATCCCGGAATATCGACTGCCTAACGATCTTCTTGATAAAGAGATAGAATGGATACTAGGCCTTGGAATCGAGGTTGAAACGGAAACTAAACTTGGAGAGGATATCTCCCTTGAAGATCTTAGAGAGAAACACGACGCTGTATTCATGGGGACTGGTGCATGGGAATCATGGATGATACCTATTGATGGGATAGATCTCAGCGGTGTGATGGGCGGTATCGACTTTTTGATAGATTATAACCTGGGAAAAGATCTTGATCTCGGCGAAAAAGTAGTTGTCATCGGGTGCGGTAATACCGCGATTGATGTCGCGAGGACAGCTAAAAGGATGGGAAGAGAAGTCACTATAGCCTATCGGAGGAGTGAAGAACAAGCACCGGCTCATCAAGACGAGATCGATGAAGCAAAAGAAGAGGGAGTAAATTTTGAATTTCTAGTAAGTCCAAAAAAGGTATGTAGTGCAGAAGATGAGGAGTGTGTTGAAAAAGTCACCTGTTCTCCTGTAGAATTGGGTGAACCAGATGAATCCGGACGTCCGAAACCAATAGAAATACCAGATGAAACAGTCGAGATCCAAAGTGATAGTGTAATCCTTGCGATAGGTCAACAACCCAACGGGGAATTGTTGGAGAAAGAAGGATTTGATGTAGAGGATTACACACTTGCAAAAAATTCAAAATTTCAAACTAACTTTGAGGATGTATTCACCGCCGGAGATACACATTTAGGTCCGTCTTCGATAGTAGAAAGTACAGGTATGGCAAGAGAAGCTGCTTATGCATTGAATGCATATCTTCAAGACCAGTTGGAAGAGTATGAGGTACCAGATGATTATCAGAACCCATTTGATTATATTCATCAGGATGAAGTCACCGAAGAAGATCTTTTGGATTATAATAGAGAACTAAGAAAAGACATGCCTACTAGGGATCCCCAAGAGAGGATAGCTGATTTCGAGAGGATTGAACTTGGTTTTTCACCGGAAACAGCACATGATGAAGCCGAAAGGTGTTTAGAATGTGGCTGTTTTGATCGCTTCGAATGTAAGCTTAGAGAGTATTCAGAGTCATTCGATGCAGAGCAAAAAGTCTATGAAGGCTTCAAGTTCGAAAGAGAAAAAGATGATTCTCATCCATATGTGCTTAGAGAACCTGAAAAATGTATCCAATGTGGATCATGTGTGAGAACGACCGAGAAAGTACACGGTGAGGGTGTAGTTCAATTCGCAAATAGAGGATTCGAAACTGTTGTGGAGCCCGCTTTTGGCGATCCACTAGACGATGTAAAGAGTAAATTGATAGGAGATCTAGCCGATTCTTGTCCAACCGGTGCTTTTGAAGAGGTGCTCCAAGATAAAAAACCAGGCCCACATGAAACTAAAATCGCAGGAGAAACCTTCTGTGTAGAGTGCGGATTGACCTGTCCTGCTGAGATACATACCATTAATCAAAGACCGGTCATGATGAAACCAGCGGAAAATCCTCTATATCAGGGACATCTTTGCGATATAGGAAAATTCGAAAGTCCATTAAATACTTCAGCGGAAAATCCTGATTTTGAAGAGAGGCTTTCTCAATTGAAAGAGATTATTCCAGGTAAAAAGATAGACATAATCATAGGAACTGAGACTACTATCGAGGAAGCAGAGAAGCTCAAAGAACTCACGGACCATGTTGGAGGCAGTATCATCTCTTCAGTAACCGATAAGAGATCAACTTCTACTGTAAATGAGCTACAATCTGCTGAAGAACTATACGTTGATCCTCTAGTTTACGAAATGGCTCCTATATTGAAGATGTTCGTTGAAAGGGCTAAACAGAACGGATCGGAGGAGGTTGGATCTCTAGAAGATATAAATGATGGGATTGCGATAGTTACTCCAGCTGATGCCGCAGGTGTGGAGAATAGGATTGTCGTACAACCTGGGGCGAATGCTAGTGGATTGTCATGTTTAGATATTTTAGAAGGTGATCTAAAAAGTGAAACTGTATTGGTTTATGGGGATAGAAATATACCTATTAACCAACTCGAAGACAAGAAAGTAATCTATCTATCTGGAGAAGCTGAAACGCAATTGAGAGATATAGCTGACTTAATTGTTCCGATACGCTCACCTCTTGAGAAATTAGGTTCTATAAAGAATATATTCGGTAAAGAGATCACTTTAAGACCGGTGATTAAAACTGACTTGCCCAAAAATCTAGATATCCTAAATAGAATTATGGATATGGTATAAAAAGAAGACCTTTGACCAACACATTTTAATCTTTGGATTGTCTTTAAGATTGGAACTATGTGCACTCTTGATGAATTTTACCAACTGGTTTCGGACTTGTATTCTGAAGATGAGTTTAAGAAAGAAATAGAGAGAAAAAAGAAAGAATTTGATCACTTTTTTGATGAAGAGACACTAGCTCATTTGATCGTAGCTGAGGAAGGAAGAAACGAGAGTGCGATCTATGATATTGTGGAGGTAAAACCAGGTGATGAAGCGACCATTCAAGGGGAGATAATCGATCTTGGTTCATTACGTACTTTTCAAAATGATAAAGGTGAAGGTAGAGTAAGAAATGTTCGAATCGATGATGGAACAGGAACTATAAAGGTTGTCTTTTGGAATGAGGATACCGAGAGAGTAGAGGAAGAATTTGATGTCGGTGAAGAGATTAAAGTTATCAATGGCTACGTTCAGGATAGGGGTTATGGGAAACAGATTTCTGGAGGAAAATGGGGTGAGATCCGCATAGTAGAAAAAAACAAAAAGGATTAATAGCTTTGTAGTATTTAGATAACCGATGGTTGAAGAGGATATTGAGGAAGGTTATATTGAGGAACTTATCGAGTGCCCATTTTGCAGCGGTTTTGTTCCTGATGAATTCAAATGTATTTTATGTGGTGAAGAGATATTAGAAAGAGATATGGTTAGAAGAACTAAATTGGCGTGCTCAAGATGTGGAACAGAAGTGAAAGATGGTGCAGAAAGGTGTCCTGAATGCGGAGCAGTGTTTTAGGGCAAATTTCTTCCAAAAGCCACAAATATAATCAATAAATTGGTCTTACGATGCCTGATGATGATTTAACTTATGAGGATGTAATAGACGTATGGGAGAGAGAAAAAGAAGCAAAGTTACCTTGTACCTTGCCTAACAATTTTTACGAGAGATTAAGAGCCTATATTCAAGATTTAGAAAGTGAGGTGGAAGATATAGAAGTTCCTCCTAAAAATAAGAGGGGAAGGAGGATACAAAAGCAGTACGAGAGAGTCCAAAAGATAGCTGAGCTCTTTTTCAAAGAGAGGCAAAAAAAGATAGTGTTGGCTGCTTATCATAAATCTATGGGGAAGACGGTGAACGCTGAAAATTTAGTTGAAGAGGAAATAGAACTTTTAGAGGATATTTCGATACTTTTAAAAGAATTGAAAAACAAGGTCTTTTTAGGGGAGTATAAAAGAAGCCCTAAAGAGAAAGAATTGGAAGAGAAGGGCGAATCTAAAGAAAAAATAGAAGAAAAAGATTCTTTAACTGAAGAAACTAAAAAAGAAACATCTAGAGATCAATCTGAACCGAATAAAGATATTGTACAAACAGAATCTCAAGTTGATAAAGATGAAGACGTACGTTCTGAAGAGGAACGTCTTTCACCAGATTTAAAAGGGCAAGATGAGATACTAATACATATAACTGAAGATGTACCTTCTTTCGTGGATATGAACGTGACCTATGATTTACAAAAAGAAGATGTTCTCACTTTGAGAGAGGACCTAGCAGAAGTATTAATAGAGAGAGGAAAAGCTAGGAAAATAAAGCTTTAATCAATTTTCTATTCGAATATAGAATCATATTTCCCTTCATCGATGAGTCTCTGTACTTCCCTCGGTTCTTTTCCATCAACAGTAATGCCCATTGAAACGCAGGAACCAATGATTTCTTTAGTTTTTTGTTTTACATCTTTCCCTAGTAGATCATCATCTTTCATCTCAGCGATTTCTTTAGCTTCCTTTACCTTAAGATCAGCAACCTTGTTGGTATTAGGTTCGCCGCTTCCTTTTTCAACTCCAACTTTCTCCAAAATCAAACCTGATGTGGGTGGAGTTCCAACCTCTATTTCGAATTCGCCACTTTCGGTATCTACGGTTAATTTTATCGGCACCTGCATGCCTTTAAACTTCTCCGTTTTTTCGTTAATAGAGTTAACAATCTCCATTATATCTACACCTAAAGGACCTAGCTTTGGTCCGAGAGGTGGTCCTGCACTCGCTTCGCCAGCATCTACAAGGGCTTCTAAAGTTTCAGTTGCCATATTCTTCACCTATATAACATTGTCTTATTTTTCTTTTTCCAATACTCTTACGTGATCTCCTCTTACCGTAACGGGGATAGGAACAGTAGCTTCAAACAACTCGACCGTGATTTCATCATTATCTTCATCTATCTGTGTGACTCGAGCTTTTTCACCTTTGAAGGGACCAGCTGATAACTCAACTATATCGCCTTCAGTAATACCTTCCACGGCGAGTTTAGGTGCTAGAAAGTGTTCTATTTCTTCTATATTGGTATCTCCTTCCACAATACCTTTTGCCTTTCTTGTGCCGTCACTAACTTCATCAACCATAGAAGGATTCATCGCCTCGATAAAAATGTATCCTCTTACGGGTTTTGGAGCTAATATAGAAAAAACACCCATATCTCTGTCTTTAGCCCATGAAGCTAAATAATCGGCTACACTCCTCTCTTGATTTATTTGAGTCTTCATAGCTACTACTGTGGGTCTCGCAGTAGTTATGAGCGTTATAGAGTCAGATAAAAGTATATCTTTGCTCGAAGATGCATCGATAACAATCTCTGCTTTATCCCCATATTCTGCACCTTCTGGAGCGCTAACTTTGACCGGTATAATCATCTCATCTCCAGCCTCAACCTCAACCGTTACTTGTATTGTATCTGAGGCTTCTGAGATTCTATGTTCATTGAGTATAGTAATATTCCAAGGGATGATTTCTTCACGGTCAGTACTATATAATAGATGTACTTCAAGGTCTATTTTTTGTTCGGAATCTGTAGTATTTATCAATTTTACTTTGTATGTAGTTTCTTCTCTTGTAGGTATAGATTTTTTATTAGGGTCACACACTAAAGATATCCCTTTTTCCTCTTCTTCTTCTTCCTCGGGAATCTCTTCTACTTTTTCCTCTTCGGCTATTTCGTCCTCTGTGAAATCGTCTAGTAGCCCCATACTTTCTACCTCATATCACTGCGAAATAGGCAGGTATGTTGTCCCAAAGCCACATTATCGAAAACCCGAGTCCTCCAATTAAAAGAATACCAATTACAACTATAAGAAGCGTTTTCCTGTATTCTTCTTTATCCGGCTTTCGAGCCATTTTCAATATGCGGCCGAATTTCCCTTTGCCTATTTTTCCTGCTTTTTCTTCGATTTTGTCCTGTACTTTCCAGGAACCTTCAACAATATCCATATTTTTTACCTCAAGCTATTGTCTCTATTTCTTCAGTTGAAATTTCTTCGCCGAATATCTGTTTTGATTTCACTCCTGTGATTACCACCATAATTTTTAGAGTTTTTTCTTGACTTGGATCTACAGAGGCTCCCCAGATTATCCTCGCATTCTTACCGATCTTCCTTTCAACAGTTTTCGCCGCTTTTTCAGCTTCGGAGACTGTCATATCATTTCCGCCGACAACGTTTATTAGAGCTGCATTAGCATTGCTGATGTCTACTTCAAGCAGAGGCGAATCGATTGCTTCTTCTATTGCTTTTTCTGCTCTATTCTCCGAATCATCCTCACCCATGCCTATCATCGCGACCCCTGCACCTTCCATAACTGTCTTCAAATCATTGAAATCAAGGTTTACAAGACCTGGCTTGGTTACCAACTCAGTAATACCTTTTATTGATCGAGAAAGGACCTCATCAGCGACTTTAAAGGCCTTATTGAGTGAGAGTCGCGGACAGAGTTCTAAAAGTTTGTCATTAGGAATAGTTATGACTGTATCTGCAACGCTTTTAAGTCTTTGGAGGCCCCATTCAGCGTTTTCCATTCGGGATCTTCCTTCAGCTTCGAATGGTGTTGTACAGATGGCTACCGTAAGAGCGCCCTTGTTTTTAGCAATTTCAGCTACCACAGGTGCGCCCCCTGTTCCGGTCCCTCCACCAAGTCCACAGGTCACAAAAACCATGTCAGTACCTTCCAATATCTTTTCTAGCTTTTCTCTTGCTTCTTCTGTCGCTTCTTGTCCGACTTGAGGTAGAGCTCCTGCTCCCAAACCCCTAGTCTTCCGTTTACCGAGTAAAACTTTTCTTTGAGAACTAACTGTCAATAAGTGCTGAGCGTCGGTATTAGCCGCGATCAACTTTGCGCCTTTTATACCTTCTTCTGATATCCTTTCGACGGTGTTACATCCTGCTCCGCCTACCCCAACGATTTTGATATCAGTTTTTAAGTCTGAAAGTACCTCTCTCAGATCTTTATCCTCAGTCGATAGGTCTTCCTGACCTTCTTCTACAGCTTTTGATTTTTCTGATTTCTGATTTTCGGCTTGAGATAATGCCTCATCAACAATTGAATCCATAAATCCACACTCCATTTGGGATATAAATTACGTTATCACAACCATATCAATGACCCCTTATATAAAATGTTTTGCCATGATAGAGGGGAGGGATAGATTCATTTTTGGAAAACAGGCAACTCTTTGTTAGATCTACCCCTATGGATTTATAATTGTCAGACTTAACTTTAAAATCTTCGACTCTAGATGGGATAAAAGATGTTAGTTCCAATAATAATTGGTTAAAACAAACTCACTCAACGATGAAATATTTTGGCAGCAAAAATAGAACACTATATAGTGCTAATAAAATCACGACACTGAAAAAGACATTCAAAAAAAGTGCCATTCCTGAGGGTAGGGGGCCGATAAAACTATGTGCTGCAATCATTCCTCCTGTCAGGGATACTAGTAGTCCCATCAATAGAGTTTTTAAATAGTAAAGTGCAGAATCTTTTTTATAATTTTCCAGATAATTTATTCCTTCAGAACCTACTAGATCATTTTTGATTTCACTTACCAATAGTTCTCTTTTCATGAAAATCCAAAGACCGAAAAAGAAGAAAAATGCAAATATTATAAAAAATAGATTGAAATAGTTAAAAGGAATACCCTGAATTAAAAAGAAGAAAGAGGTCACCAAAAGAAGTGCTCCAAGATTCAGAATCTTAGTTTTTCCCAGGTAAAGCCCAAAAATTGAAATTACACCTCCAATGACAGGAAACCACCACCCCTGAACTTCGATCAAAGCTGTAGATGCTCCTAATGAAATGATCAAAACTAAAATTGCAAGAAATATTTTGTTTAAATCATATTTTAGCTTCTTCTCCAATATCTTATCACCTCCTTTAAAGAAGCTTCAAGAGGTTCATTTGGATTCCAATCAACTACTACACTGTACTTCCACAGCTTATCTAAAATAACATCTCTATCGAGTTGGGATAGTTTTTCAGCTAAAGGACTATGATCGTCAATTATCTCCTTTTCAATCACCAATGGATCCGGGGAGATCACCATTACGTTATGTTCTTCCATACAAATATCTAGAAGAGTTTCGCTCACATCTTTCGATAGTAAAGGTGAAATAAATACAACCATACTCCTTTTAGGAAAAAATCCTCTTAATATCCATTTGGTGTCCTCTAATTCCCATTCACCACCTTCTTTCACCCCGCTTAACTCTTCCATTATTTTGTAAAAGTGATCTCTTCCAGAATCGGGATACAGCCATCTCAAATAATCTCCTAGTACTATCAATCCAACTCTGTTCCTGTCTTCAAGTATAGATGAGGCAAGGCTTCCAGCTGCCCGTATTGTAGCATCGAGAGTATTCCTTTCAGCATCACCGATAATATTTTTCCTATGGCCATCAACAATTAGAATCACATCTCCTGACTTCTCACCTATGAACTCATTGGTCATAGGTTCTAGAAATCTTGCTGTAGCCTTCCAGTTTATTTTTTTCAATGCATCTTCAGGCATATATTCTCTCAAAGAGAAGAACTCGCTTCCGATCCCTATTCTTTGAGATTTGATATTTCCGATCCAACTTTTAGTGTAAATAGGTCTGACGTTTACACCCTTCATTTCTTGTATTTCTGGTAGGACAAAGATCTCCATCAACTCGTAAGTTGTCCACTCCTCTACATGCAGATCTAGAGGATCTCTGTATCTTAGTCTAACTGGTCCTATTTCCATCTCCCCTCTACGAGAACAGTGGATTTTGTATCTCATAGTTTTCTCTTCATCTTCATCTACTTTCAAAATATGGTGGTTAGAACCTTCTACTATATCTATATCTGGAGGAAGATTATCAAAAATCTCTAAATAATTCAGAGATTTGCCTTCATTCTTTATGGTTAATTCAATCCAGATTTCATCATCTTCATACAAACTCATTTTCTCGGATTTTCTTTCAACTTTTAATTTTACTTCCTCTTGCAGGGCTCCTCTAACTTCTATAGCTAAGACCGAAAAGATGCTGATCGTAAGAATAATAAAGACCCAGCTATCGAGAATAATCCCTAAAATGAACGAAGCAATCGTAGCAGCGAAGAGCATGAAACTTGTCGTAGATTTCATTTTTTTATCCGTTCCCCCAATCAGATATCCTTTTTATTATGTTCTTCATTCTTTTTTCGAAATTTTTATCCTGCGTATTATTTTTACTCTTGTGTTTGTTATCAGTGAAGAGATTGATTAATTTAGAAGAAGTTGATTCCGTATCTCTTTGAATTAGGTCTTTTATGGTTTTACTATTCGTTATGAAGTCATATAATTCTTCGTCATCAATTACCTTTCTTAATTTTGAAGGATTTTCCATAAGTTGTCTCATTTCTTTTTCTGAGAGACTTTTTTCCTCCTTTATTTTCTCGAAGAAGTCTCTCTT
>CAZRWG010000002.1:0-16693 GCA_964603805.1 uncultured Thermoplasmata archaeon | reverse complement strand
ATTATTCTCTGGATGACCTGCAGGAAAAGAAGCTTTGGGAAATAGGAAGTTTTGAACAGATCTGTGAAAATAGGGAAAAATTCGAGGAACTCAGGGACCAGGGATATGTCCGGTATGATGATTTACCGCTAGAGACTAAAGGTGGCGAGAAGGTACCCGTAGAGTTCGTTAGCAATGTTTATCGAGCAGGTGGAGAGGAAGTTATTCAGTGTAATATTAGAGAGATATCAGATAGAAAAAAGGTGGAGGAAGAACTTGAAGAACAGCATCGTCTCCTCCAAAATCTACTCGGCAACGCACCGGGGATAGCGTTTCGTTGCTTGAACGATGAAAACTATACTATGAAGTTCTTGAGTAAGGGATGTAAAGAACTGACAGGGTATGAACCTGAGGAACTCAAAGATAACAAGAAATTATCCTACAAAGAATTGATACATCCTGAGGATAGAAAACAACTTAGGGATAAAATCAAAAATTCTGTTGAGAAAGGAGAAAGATATGAGGCTAATTATCGCATTAGAACCTCACAGGGTAGAACAAAATGGGTTTGGGAAAGAGGTAAAGGAGTTGAGAGTGATGAAGGAAAAATGTACCTAGAAGGAATGATCATAGATATAACTGAAAGGAAGGAGATGGAGAAGGAACTCGCGAAGAGCGAGGAGAGATACCGAACGATATTCGAGTCAGCTAATGATGCCATAACTATCATGGACGGGGAAAGATTTATAGATTGTAATAAAAAGACTGAAGAGATGTTCGGGTGCGATAGAGAAGAAATAGTAGGTAAAACGCCGTGGGATTTTTCTCCTGAAGAACAACCCGATGGAAGAGGATCTAAGGAAAAAGCTTTAGAAATGATAGAAAAGGCTTTCGAAGGCGAAGCACCTTTTTTTGAGTGGGTTCATAAGAAAAAGGACGGTACTGAATTCTATACGGAGGTTAGCTTGAATAGATATAAAATTAATGACAATCCCAGAGTAATATCAATCATTAGAGACATAACCGATAGGAAGGAAGCTAGAGAGAGAAAAGGGTTCTTACATACCATGCTCCGCCATGACGTAGGAAATAAAACACAGACAGCAAAAGGCTATCTGAGGCTTTTAAAAGAGGAGTATGAAGATGAGGAATTAGTCGATAAAACTATAAGAGTTATAAATGAGGCCCAAGACATAATTGAAAAGGTCGAGAAGTTGAGAAGGCTGGAGGAAGAAAAGAAGACACAAGATATCTATATCCAACCTTTGATGAGAGGAGTTCTTTCTAAGTACGAACCTCTACTTGAGGAAATTGAAATAGGATTAGAAATGGAAAAAGGAGAAATTCAGGTTCACGCTGGACCTTTATTAGAGGCGATATTTTCTAACCTAATTGAAAATTCGATAAAACACTCGGATTGTGATAAGATTAAGATTAGAGTTATACCGAAAGACGAGAACGCATTGATCATATTTGAAGATGACGGGGTAGGTATCCCAGATGATAAAAAAGAGAAGATACTCGAAAAGGGCTTCACGGATGGTAAATCCGGAGGTTCTGGTTTAGGGATGTATTTAGTCAAGAAGATAGTCGAGAGTTACCATGGAAATTTAGAAGTCAAAGACTCCGAGCTTGGAGGAGCGAGATTCGATATAATATTAAAAAGAGCTTGAAAACTAAACCTCCTTTAGATTGTTCCTTTCCCAAACACCTAGGATCTTTCTATTGCCCCATAGGCTGTTTATCTCGTAGACCACGATCACTTTCTCGTAAATATCTATGACGTTGAATGAATTGCCATATCTGCTCCTCTGATACACGCTGCTCATGGAATTAGCATTGACCACTATTGTATCTCCTATTTTCATAGCCGAAGGATGAGATGAAGTGCCGGTCAAAACCAAATCTATCTTTTTGTTCACTATCTCCCTCAGAAAGTCGCCACTATCTTCGAGAAGACCTTTTTCTCTAGCATGAGGAATAGGAAGGATATTATGATGAAGGAATACGGAATTGAAAGTTGGTTTTGAATTCTCAAGTTTTTCGAATAATTTTTCTCTTTGGGTCTCTCCTATGTAGCCCTCTGGGGAATCATACTGAGCAGAGGATACACCCTGAAAAAGGATATCTTCACTATCATAAGACTGCACCATTTTCCCAAAATATTCTGAAAAAAGTTCGTAACCTAGGTAATTTATATCTCTACCAGCGGGTGTATAAATGACAGGCATATCGAACTTATCAAGGTAATTTTTAGCCAGTTCATAATTCTGATTAATTCCTTCTTCGACGATACCACCACAATGTATAGCTAGGTCGCAATCCAGGGAATTTATGATCTTAAGGGCGTTAAAAAAATGGGTTTGGAGGAATTTAGAGGATGATGAGATGAAAGTGTTCGATAAATGGGCAACTCTGAATATTTTTTCTCCAAACTCGTAAAAGATCCTTTTATCTGTTCTCGGAAAGCATTTTTCTTTTTTAGATCCGTCTACTCTTTTAGTTTTGACTTTCAATCTATTCTCTTCTATTTGGATAAGATTGTACGAATTTATATCTCCGTATCTGGTTTTTTTATCAGAAGTAGTTCCTGCGTTGACAAAAACGGTGTTTTCGATACGGTGAACGTTAGGGTAATGTCTATGCCCTGACAAAACTAGATCCACATCGGCTTTTAAAAACAGTTCTAAAAGATCGCCTGCGTTTGAAAGCACATTGCGTTCTCTTCCAGCTTTAGGGATGGGCACGGTATGGTGATGCAGTACGACTATTTTGATTGGCTTGCTGGAATTTTCGGCAAGAGCCTCTTTTATCATATCATATTTAACCATCCCTACTCGGCCTACATCAGTATCGGGAACCGCACTATCTACATAGATGACAACAGCATCTTGGCTCTCAAAGACTCCGTTCGGTGAACCAAAATATTCTTTAAATAAAGAAAGGCCTCCACTTCTCTTATCGTGATTTCCTGGAATTATTATATATGGTATCTCGATCTCGTCAAAAATCTCTCTTGCCTTTTTATAGTATTTCAGATTTCCATCTTGAGTTAAATCTCCAGAATGGATCAGCATATTTATATCATTATCTTCGATCTCCTTCAAGGCGATACGTAGGGACTCTTCATTGTAATGATCCTTTTCACCGATATGAGTGTCAGATATGTGAAGTATCTTCATCTTATTCCCTCGATATATAAGTTTCGAGCTTCTGTCTTTCGATATCTATTAGGTCTCTAAAAGTCACTATACCCACAATATCATCGTTTTCTTCTATCAAAACGTGTTGTATGTTCTTCTCTGCCATCAGCTCTAACACGTCTTTTATATCAGAGCTGATATCTGCTGTTATCAATTCCTCCACCATTATCTCTTTGACCGGCATATCCGGCTTCAAACCTTTAGCTACGACTTTTTTCTTAATATCGCCGTCTGTCAGGAATCCAATGACTTCATCATCTTCTATCACTATCAATGAGCCCGTACTGAACTCAACCATCTTTTCAGCAGCTTCTTGAACGCTACTTTCAGATTTGACCCCTATCAATCGTTTCGTAACAAAAGATCGGATAGGCATATCTACATCGTAGAATTTAGGTGCAGCTTTACTCATCATCTATCACCGGCTCCAATTCATTTATTATATCTTTCATAATCTTTCTTATTGTAGAATCTATATCTGAGTTAGTTAGAACTCGAGCTTTATTTTCCTCTGCTTGATGTATATTGTACTCTTGAATCTTCTTTATGTTGTCCATATTCTCTATGTACCTATCAGGATCTCTATGGCTACCCTCTGCTCTCATTTTGAATCTTTCTTCATGCTCTTTCTGATCGGAGACATCTAACACATATTGGAAAACGTAGCTATTTTCTCCATTTTTGATATCTAGATAACCAGGGACTAGATGAACACCATTGATGATAGTGTTCAAACCTTCCTTTAAACCTCTATTGATGATCGCCTTCAAACCAACGCTTACCAGCCTTACCTGTTGGTCGAATCCGTAAATCAACCTGTTTTTTACGAAAGGAGCTTCGACGGCTTTATGGGCTGTAAAGCTAGACTCGTGAAGTGCCGGTATGACCTCGTAGGGAAACATTTCTCTCATTATCTCTCGAACGGAATCGCTGCCAACGATCCTATTTATACCCAATCTCACACCGAGTTCTGAAGAGATGGTGGATTTGCCGACTCCTGCCCCTCCGCCGATCAAGACCAATAAGGGTTTATCCAGATATCGTATTTTTCTAGAAACTCTGTAAAACTTTTCTTCTTCTTCGTACCCTCGTTCTAATAGTTCTTTACTGACCATTTTCTTTATCCTTTTAGAGCTTATCTTCTGCCGGTCCTCTTCTTGGATCCTTCTGTTTATCTCTCTTACAATCTCATATATCTGATCTAGTGTAAGACCTGTGATAGATAAAGACCTTGCTAAGATACCTTTAGAAAAAGGATATTTCGCTCCTTCTTTGGTCACTTGTATCATCTATATACCTCCGAATCTTTCCATAGCCTTATCATAAACATCCATTACTGCATCTTCAAAAGTTTTAACGGTCCCTCCTACAAGGACGGATTCATTGTGCATGAATACGATCTCTGCCCCTTTCTCTTCGGCGCTTTTTCCAGCTACATCTATTGAGGCCGCTTTTATCTCTGTAAGCAAAACTTCAGCTTTATCTAAATCTTCGTTTAGATCTTTTTTAAGCTCTTCTCTATTAGAGAGCTTATTAGAATAGCCAATTACTTCTGCTCCATGTTCCGTCTCTATGTGCTCGATTATCTTAGGAAGAATTTCCGATGGAGCGGTTGTTGCGACAAAGACTTTCTTTTTCGCGATATTTTCTAGGGGCTGCGGTCTAAATATCGTGCGCGCCACTTCTATATCTGGATTCAGCTTTTTAATGCCTCTTTCGATCTTATCTATCTTGTTTTTATTAGCTATAGGTTCTTCACACATAGTTATTATTGCAAGATCAGATATATTTATTCTATATTGTCCAAAAAATTTTATTATGTTTTCAATAGGTTGGTTGCCTCCAATTATAACGATTCTAGCATCGGTTTTTACAGGAGGAAAAGTAGAACCTGATCCCTCCATAATAACGAAATTTTCCTCCACCTCGTTTGTTTTCAAAGCTCCTTTGATCACATTGGAGGAGAATGGGTTACCCGCCATGCCGCCACCACATCTTCTACATCCTATTGTAGAAGTTTGAGCTAGAAGAGCGTCTTCCCAGTAATCTGATGCTGCGTGTCCTCCTTTTTCTGCAACCTTTAATAACGTCTCGGCGTTCATAGCCATCTTTTTTGGTTCGATATAGTCAGGTTCTGAAGGACCTCCCCGACCCATGCACACGATGACTGGTTCTTGCCTTTTTTCTTTCAAAGTCCTAGCTATCGAAACACTGACACCGGTCTTACCGACTCTTTTCCCGGTTCCGATTATAGAGAGACTAGGCTTTTCTAGAACTTCTACTTCCTGAGGGGGTGAAAAGAAAAAATCCGCTCCCATGTAGGATGCTCCTTTTTGAAGGATCGAAGAAGCTAATTGGAATCTATCTTGATAATCGACAACTGGTTCGTCCGATAGGTCCACGACGATTTCAATATCATATTTACTTATCGCTTTTCGAGTGGTATCCAGAGGTAGCTCTTTTTTGTCCTTATCCACAAACACTTCAATGTCTGCTTCTCCAAGTTCTTCCACTGCATTTTTGACTTTTTCAGTACCTCCTAAAAAAATTAGAGCTTTTATTTCAGCTCCAAGTTTCTTCAACTCTTCTAAGGTATTTTTGGTTACAGGTGGATAATGTTGGCCGTCGACCAGGCATAGAACTGTCTTTTCACACACCATCTTTTGAAGATTAGAATCTATATGTATTGTTTTAGGATTATTATCTTGATTTATCATTGCAACTCCCTTAATGGATATTTGGTTTGTTATAGATATAGTTTGTGAGAGCTTGCGCTTTCACGATATAGTTTTTCAAAAAATAGGCGGAAATTAAGAATCTAGATTATCCAAAATGCGCTCTAAATAATTCCTTAATTCTTCTCTCTCCTCTTCATCAAAGCCTTCTAACATCTTGTTTTCAGCTTTCTGATCTATCTCTTTTATCAGGTCTTCGATTTCCTCTTTTTTGTCGGTCAGAAATATTCTTGAGGCTCTTTTATCATCTGGATCTTTCTCTTTTCTGAGATATCCTTTCTCGACCAGTCTCTTTATTATCTTGGAAGTTGTTGATTTTGACACGTGAAGCCTTTCACAGATTTCCTTTTGGGTTATTCCATCTCCGCTCTTGATCAACTTGAAGAGCAGTGGAAACTCTCCTCGATTGAAATCATAGGGTTCAAGTTCAGACCTTATTAGTTTGATAAGATTTTTGTGGACTCTCTGATATAATTTATGAATTGAATCTTCGGCAGACTCTTGTGTCATATGATAACCTCATAAAATTATGTTATAATAAATCTTATCACGCTTAAGTGAGATTTTGATATCTAATCATTCTCTTCATTTTTCCTGTTTACATCTTCTTTTTTGTCTTTTAAAATTCCGTCTATCACTTTCTGATTTTTTCTGATTTTGTCTTTCTCTTTTTCATCAACTGAAAGAGGCCCCATCAATGCAATAGCTCTTAATAAAAATATCACGGAGATCCACATTAGTATATATGCAGGTATTGATAAGGAAGAATAGGGTAGTATATAATGGTTAACTGTAAAGGTATAGCTTAATTCACCTTCTCTTATTTCAAATTCTATGAATTCAGCTTCATAATGTTCAGTCATATTTATTTTTTTATTCTCGCCATTTTCTATTTCCCAACTTTTCATTTCCCGCTCACCACTATCTAGAATTCTAATAGATGCGTTTGTATTCTCAGTTTCACTCCGAATTTCTAGTGTCGCATTTTTTAACCCGTGCGGAGATTCTAGTATTTCTGTCATCCCATCATGGGGCTTGTCATAGGGACGTGGGATCCTTGCCTCAATCAATTTATCTTCGTTTTCTGGATATAGTTTATCATTTTCAATCCTCTCTTCAAGGATTGGAAAAGTGGCCGTTAAAGCTAGAATGAAACCTATACCAAACAAAGCAATTGTCAATTGAACATTCCGATCTGAGAATATTTTGGTGAATGCATTTTTAATATTTGAAAGCTTCATCTCTTTCACCCATTAAATAATATGAAGAAACAAATTATAAACCTTCCGATTTCATTTTCCTATTATATGGTCATTCCTGATCTTCATCATCCCCTAAAGATGGTCCTGGTCCCGGCCCGGGGCCACCACCGATAACTTTTTCTTTCCACAATCCAAGAGAGTAGACGAAGAATGCAACTCCTGCAGCTGCAACGTTGCTTAACGCCATTCCAATCCAAACACCTGTATCCCCCATTCCTAAAAGTATACCTAAGCCGAAGACGAAAGTCAACCTTAAACCCCAGATCCTGCCCAAGTTTAGTGCCATCTGCTGAACTGTATGGCCGGAACCACCCATGATTTTGGTTACACCTCTAAATACTCCAAAAAAAGGCATCGATAATGAGAATATCATCAAGTATTCTGCTCCAGATTTTATCACCTCTTCCCGTCCAGGCACCATGAAACCAATGAGTATATTTCTCAAGAGGAAAATAATAATTGCTATTGCACCCATGAGTATAGCAAGAGTTAAGAGACCTGTTTTAGCGACTTTTTCACTCCTCTCTATCATATCCGCACCAAGACTTTGTCCTATCATGGTGCTCATAGCCATGGTTACCCCTCCCATGACCAGGAAAGTGATGTTCAATATCCTGCTTCCTGCACCGTATGCTGCACCAGCAGTGGCCGGATCAGGCAGCCTATATATCACGGCCCATAATATGAGAAAACCTAATGCGCTTCCGAATCTTCCCGCAGACGCTGGAAGTCCTACTTTCAAGAATTTTTTTATCTTTTCTAAATCCGGGTAAAGATAAGCTAGTTTGATTTTGAGTCCAACTTTGCCGGAGAACATCAGGTAGAATGAATATATAGCTCCTAAAGCTCTAGTACCGATTGTCGCGTAAGCAGCTCCTTCAAGACCCATCATCGGTATAGAATAGCCAAAAATAGTAGGTATAGTAAAATTCAATGGACCTAGACTCACTGTTGAACCTGACCCAAAAATGAGTATTGGATCGATGATCATGTTAAGTATAGCCGTAACTCCAACTATCTTCATAGGAGTTATGTTATCCCCCCATCCTCTCAATATGAACATGAAAGCAAAAAATAGAAACATGAAGGGCATACCCATAAATATTATCTGGAGGTATCTAGTTCCATAATCTGCAAGTGCTTCGCCTTCAGGACCAGGACCGGTCAGTACTTCTAGTAGATAGGGACTCGAGAGATAACCGATGATAGCTAAAGCTATAGATAGAACTATAACGATAAAATACAATTGTCCTGCATACTCTTCCGCCTTTTCAAAATCTTTTCTACCTGTATATTGTGAGACTAAGGCCAAGCCGGCTACACCTAAACCGATCTCTAAGGACATTATGATGAACACGACAGACCAGGCTTGGCTGGCAGCAGCTACGGAATAATCAGCCACTTCACCAGGTAGCCTACCAAGCCAGATCGTATCTACAAGATTGTAAAGAGTTCTTAAAAAAGTCGCCACCATTATCGGCCATCCGAGCTTGAACATGACAGCTAGTATATTTCCTTCTAGTATCTCGTCCTTCTCCGGGCGACCCATCTTCTCTTTTAGTTTATTGTAAATACTAGTGTCTCTGGACATAACGTATCTTAATTTCGTATGAAACTAAGATATATAATAGTTTCCTAAGAAACTAAACATCAATTAGCTTCCGTCCTTTCACGCCTAGGTTTATCATCATCCAATCTTACGTTTGACTTAGGCGTAGGTTTATCTTTGATAACTTTTTCTTTCCATCTACCCGTTTTGTACACACCTAAGGCTAAACCAAAAGCGATAACGTTACTCAACGCCATCCCGAGCCACACTCCAGTCGAGTGCATTGAAAGGAACACCGCAAATAAAAATACTAAAGGCAGTCTTAAACCCCATAATCTGACTAAACTCAATCCCATCTGCAGTCTAGTATGTCCTGAGCCACTGAGAAGTGAAGTTACACCTCTAAATACGCCGAAGAATGGCATAGCGAGGGAAAAGATCATCAAAAAACTTGCCCCCTCAGCTATAACATCGGGAGAGTCGGGTATGAAGATCATTATCAAATTATTTCTTAGAGAAAATAATATTGCGGTGAATAACAGCATAAGACCTGCCACAGCTAAAAAACCTTTTTTTGCGACCTCCTCAGACCTTTCCATATCATCTGCTCCCAGTGCTTGTCCTACCATGGTACTGATGGCCATGGCAAACCCACCCATTATCAGGAAGGTTATGTTCAATATACGGTTCCCCACGCTGTAAGCGGCTCCAGCGACTTCTGGATTTGGTAATCTGTAAATGACGGCCCATAGTATTATGAAACCTATCGAGGTCCCAAATCTTCCTATGCCGGCAGGGATTCCTATATTCAAGAAGTTTTTTAGCCTAGATATATCCGGTTTCAAATAAGACAAATCAATTTTGATTCCTACTTTTCCAGCGAAAAGGAGATAAGTAGCATATATAGAACCGATACCTCTGCTCATTATAGTACCTATAGCGGCCCCTCTAACGCCTAGTGCAGGAATCGGACCGATCACGGGTAGCTCTGGAATAGTGACGCCGATGAAAGGTATGGTGCCTGAACCAAATATAAGTACTGGGTTGATCATCATATTTAATGTAACTGAAACTGCGGTTATCTTCATGGGAGTTATTGTGTCGCCCCATCCTCTTAAAGTGAACATGAACGCGAAAAAGAGAAACATGAAAGGAAGACCAATGAATATTATCTGAATATATTGTGTTCCGTAATAAGCTAAAGCCGCTGCATCCTCCCCACTCCCTACAAGGATGTCCATGAATGTGGGAGTCATGAAATACCCAAAAATACCGATTATAATTGAGGCAGTTATCGCAATAAAATAAAGTTGACCTGCGGTCCTATCGGCTTCTTCAAAGTTCCTTTGACCAGTGTATTGAGAGATAAGAGCTAAAGCTGCGATACCGAATCCCATTTCGATCGACATCATCATGAACACGACAGTCCATCCCTGGCCGACAGCTGTAACGGAATACTCAGCAATTTGTGGATCTGGTATCCTACCCAGCCAAAAAGTATCGATCAGGTTATAAAGTGTTCTGAGGAACGTTGCGACCATCATCGGCCATCCGAGCTTGAACATCACTGCAAGAACATTACCTTCGAGTATCTCGTTCTTCCCAGGTTTGCTCATCCTGTCTTTTAAAAAAGCATAGGCTCCTTCTTCACTCATCCCTTTGAAGATCTCTCCGGGTTTTTTTATGATGCTCTGTAGTATGGAGATTAACCAATGGAAAATGTTGAACTTATCTTTGTCCATCACTTTTCGATAATCGATTTAGGAAAAGGTATTAAAAACTTTGCATCACTGTGCAAACATTAAGATGACGTAATAACGATTAAAAAGTAAATCAAATCTGTTTTTGTCTAAAGAGTGGATCTCATTTTAGATTGTCGTCTTTCCAGGTAAAAAGTAGGTCTCATAACCGAATTCGTTCTCCACCAACTCCATAACCTTCTTGACACCTAGAATTTCTGTCGCATAGTGTCCCGCAAATATCAGAGGCATATTTAGATCGATAGCTTCGTTATATGTCATATAGGTACGCTCGCCGGTGATGAAAAGTTCCGCACCATTTTCTTTCGCTGATTTTAGAGCCTGTCCACCTTTACCTGTCAGAATACCTATTTTTTTGACATTCCTTTCATCTTTCAATGTATAACTCTCGGTGTCTAGCTTCTTCTCTATCATCCTAGCTATTTCTCCTACAGTTTTTTCTTCTTTGAAGAAAGCCATCCGAGCTATCTTGGTATCTTTGTACTCCATGAAAGGTTCTCTAGGCTCAGCACCGATGATTTTAGCCAACTCGACATTGTTGCCTACCTCGGAATGCACATCTAAGGGGAGATGTGCTCCATAAAGTCCTGTTTCGTTTTGAACAAGATCTCGAACTATTTCATAATCTTTGCCGGTAAGAGGCCCGATGCCATCACCCCATATCAGTCCATGGTGTACGAAGAGAAGATCAACGTCTTCCTCGATTGCTCTTTTTACGATATCTTGTCTTACGTCCACTGCAAAAGCTACCTTTTCCACTTCAGTAGTGGCATCGACCTGAACTCCGTTCTCGCTCTCGTCTTCGATCTCATCTATCTTGAGTAGATTATCTAAGAATTTGACTAAGTCTGAATCACTAATCATTTTAAACCTCACGAGTAAAATAAAAACAAACTAAATATTCCTTTCGGTGCTCAATCAAGAAAAATAATATAAGTCATCATTCCATTCCTGGAGATGGTGTATTAGATGACATACCTATTCTCGGTCGATATTGAAGGGATTTCTGGAGTAGTAGCCGGACCACAATGTAAGATGGATTCAAAAGAATACGATAGAGCTCAGGAATTAATGACGAAAGAAACTAATGCAGCGGCGAAAGGAGCTTTTGATGCTGGAGCAGAGCACGTATACGTTACAGATGGTCATGGAAAAATGAGAAACATCGTTATAGAGGATTTAGATGAGAGAGTGGAACTATTCAGTGGAAGGCCCAAGTTGTTGTCGCAGATGGAGGGTCTCAGCGAGGAAATCGACGGCGTTGGTTATGTAGGGTACCATAGTTCAGCTCACAGTCAAGGAACACTTTCCCATACTTACTCTGGTGCAGTAGTAGATAAACTAATGATCGGAGATGTGATGGCTAGTGAATTCGCAATGAATTCGTTCCTCGCAGCTCAATATGATGTTCCCATCTTCTTCTTAGCTGGAGACGACGAGATCATCCGCGAAGCTAAGAAACTTTATCCAGACATACCTCATGTACAAACAAAAAAAGCTACTGGGAGATACAGCGCTAAGTGCAGACATCCTAAGATCGTAAGAGAGGAGATACAGGAGAAGGTCCAAGAAGCTATAGAGAACGATAGAGGCAAGATAATTGAGCCTGAGGAAACTCGCTACCATGTTTGGTTCAAAGATGCAGGAAAACTCGATAATCTTGAACTTCTGCCTTCGGTAAAAAGAACTGGTCCAAAGGAGTTCGTTATCGATACTGGTGATATAGAGACGAATTATAAGGTGTTTAGAGCCTGTACCATGTTGGCTACCGTAGATTCACAATGAGGTTTATTGAGTAGAAAAAGACTGATCCGAACAAAAACCTTATATCTAAATTTTATATTATTTTTATATAATGAAAGATGTGAAAAACGACCAATTGAATGAAACAGAAAAGAAAAAAGTTGAAATCACAGAAAAAACCAAAAAGGGAACCGGTTCTCCATTAAGAAGAATAGTTTCTTATATATTTGATCTCATCATAATAGCGATTATTTTCATTTTGTCTCTAGGCTTTTTACAATTTTTAGGAGTAGATTATATAGGACTCCCGTCAGAACTCACTTTAGCAGCAGGTGGATTTATTCCAATAACTACATCTTACCTTCTTTTTATATCCTTTTTTTCGTTGATTCATTTGATTTATTTTGTAATACTGGAGTCCGATAAAACATTGGGCTCTTCACTGGGTAAAAAAGCAACTAGAATGAAAGTAGTTAACACCTATGGCCAAGAGATAACTCTTTTTTCTTCTTTCACCCGAAACGTGTTCAGATTGTTTTGGCCGGTACCTTTTATATTTCTACAAATTTTGCCCTTTATTGAACGTCTTCCAATACCTAACATCGCATATCTCGCCGGATTAATACTTCTTATAGATTTAATTCTGATAATGAAATATGATCAAAGGCTTGGGGATAAGGTAGCAAATACCTATATCATATATGAGGAGGCATATGAAAAAATTTTTGAAAAGTATTGGAAAGACAAAGCGACTCAGGATAACCATAGAACCAACACCTAATTGGTGATGTAGAAAGTGATTTTGAACTTATAGAAACTACCAATGATTAAATTTATATAAAAACTCTTGATTCTTTTATTATCGATGAGAATATGGACCAAGAAGACAGATATCAGCGGGGTTGGGGTTTACCTAGAGAACAACGCTTCAATTATGCATCGACTCTTCGCCGGATAGGAGCGTATATCATAGACATCATCCTATTGTTAATATTGACTGGTATACTTTTCTTCGCTTTCATAGTATTTGGATTACTATCTTGGGAACTTTTTTTAGAGACTGAACCTGACACAGTGATTTTAGAGTTTTATAGCGCCTCTTACCTTATTTTGTTATTGATAAGCAGCATTATAGATCTTGTTTATTTTACTGTCCTTGAGTCCGAGAAGGGTGGAGGGGCAACAATCGGCAAAAGGATACTAGATATCAAAGTTATAGATGAATATGGCAAGAAAATCGATCTCGTTTCTTCTTTCATTCGTAACATCGTTAGATTGCTATGGCAGATACCTTGTATCGGTCTGATCATCCTTATAATAGATGTTTTTCTTATAGCTGACAGCGAACAGAGAATAGGAGATAGATTAGCTTACACTTATGTGGTTGATGAAAGTAAATCTATCCGAGGTTATCCCGCCTATGGCACGTCTCAAGGATATCCTCGACAGCAGTGGAATCAAGGTCCTTACTCCTCAAAAAAGGAGAATAGAAAACATAAGATTCCTCCACCGCCTCCTCCTGATGCAGAAAAGGTAGAACGCGAGAAAACTTCACAAGAAGATTGAATATAATTGAAATATTGAGTTTTCACAGAAAACTGGTAAAAACTTTATATCTTCTATCTTCGATATGGGTAGTAGAGGAGAAAATAATGCCTTACGATTCGGATAGATGTCATTTCTGTCGTAATTGGACGAAAGAATACAAAAGGGTAGGGGATAAGAGCATCTGTAAAGACTGCCTTGAAGAACTAGTCGCGATCATAGTCGAAGAGATGGAGTCATAGCTCGATCTTCATTTCATAAACTTCCTCGGGATTATTCTTGTGGATAGCCCATATATCCGCTTCTTCAAGTATTCCTTTCTCATATAATTTAAAAGTCTTCTTAGGAACATTTTTGATCCCTAAGACCGCTCCAGGCCTATTCGGATCGTCGAGATAGTCTGTCTCTATCATGAATCTATTTCCCTTAGAAATCGCTTCTTCTATGTTCTCTTCATTGGCGAGAATTGAAGGGAAAAGGCCGTAGTTCTCTTCTTTATCCACCAAAGGTGGAGAATAATGTTTGATGATCTTCCCTCGCGAAAGACCTACTTCATCGGCCATTTCACCTATCTCTCTGCAAACTTCAGGTGTGGTAGTCTCCGTATGAAGAATAACTGGATAATCACCTTCTGCAGCTAATTCCATACCATATCGCATTATCCTGTTCGATGCCTCCATCATTTCTTTGGAAACGTCGAAATGCGGTCTGCCAATCTCTCCTAGTGCGATGGCTTTCCCTTCTTCTACGTAATTAGCGGCGAGCTCCATCCCCTTTTTCAAGATGTTTTCCCCTTTCTTAAGACCAACTCTGTCCTGCAGATTGACTAAATCTACAGGATAGGGTCCTAGAGTTACAAAAATCTTTACAGAAGTCTCTTCCATGCACTTTTCAGCTAATCTAATCGTTCGATCGTAAATAGGCTTGTATCCTTTCTCACCCCACTGCCTAAGGTCATGATAAGGTAGATGAGATAATATCAAGTGGGTTCCACCGGCTCTTTCAAATTTTTTCACCGCCTCGACATTTTCTCCTCTTTCCTGTAGATGTATGTGGTTATCCAAGATCGGAAAGTCGCCGCTCGATTCCATGATCACCTTCATTCACTTCTACTTTAAAATTTTTATCAGTCCTTAAAACACCTTTCAAGGCGAAATGTTAAAAAGATGTGAACATTTCCAAAACCGTCTTGACCGAAGTCCTTGTTGTAGGAGCGGGCCCAGCTGGCCTCAGAGTCGCAATAAATACAGCTAGGGCAGGATATGAAACCGTCGTTCTAGAGAAGGACGCTGTTATAGGTAAACCTGTCCAGTGTGCTGGTTTAGTCAGCCCTCGTGTAGTTGAACTCACTAGGACTAATAGCATAATCGGCAAACCAAAGAAGGCATTGATCAATTCTCCATCAGGCGAAAGCTTGGAAATCGAAGCGAATAGTGAGAAAGCTGTAATAATCGATCGGGCAAAATTTGATAAGGAGATGGCTAGTAAAGCTGCAAAGGCCGGTGCCCACATAAGACTTAAATCTGCCGTGAAGAAAACAACCTATGATGGTAAAAGGAAAGTAAAATACGTGGAAGAGGGAGAGAAGAAAACTTTGAAGGCTGATGTGGTGATAGGTGCTGACGGCCCGGCATCAATCGTGAGAAGAACCGCCGGTCTTCCATCACCAGAGGAGGTCCTTCCTGCTGTTCAAGCAGTCGTACCGTCAAATGACGATACAATTAAGATTCATTTGGGTAGTGAGACAGCACCAGGTTTTTTCCTTTATGAACTCCCCTTCTCTACTGGCAAACTGATCGGTGTTGCCACAGACGACGGTGATACATACAAACATTTGATAAAGTTTCTAAAATCTAGAGATCTAGAAGATAAAGTTATAACTTTCCTATCTGGAACGATACCTATCGGGGACATCGAAAATAGTGTTGATGATGGCTTGTGCCTCGTTGGAGATTCAGCCTGTCAAGTCAAGCCTCTTTCTGGAGGCGGTATTTTTCTTGGATTGAAAGCTGCTGACATCTGTTCGGAAGTTATCATAGATGCATTAGAAGAAGGTGATCTATCGGAAAAAAGATTAAAAGAATATCATGATAGATGGCAGAGGAAGATTGGAAAACGGATCTCTAGAGGAATGAAGATAAGAAAAGTCTTCAAGAACTTATCAGATGAAGATATAGATGAATTGATACGGATATTGAAAAAAGACAAAACGAAGCGGGTAATAGAAGAAAAAGGAGACATTGATTTCCATTCAGCGCTTTTTAAACCTCTTTTTAAAACCGCTCCTGAACTTCTCAAATTTATCGGTCCAGTTATTAAAAGTCTTTTCTAATTTAGGGAATGAGCCGTATTTCTCCTGCATGTAGAACATAACAGCTAAAACTCCCGATACTAAAGTGATCAAACCAAACGCATACTGTGGCCATCGCGGAATAGGCTCTCTCACTTCAAAGGTGCTCTCAGGAAGTATACCGCTGACGTTCAGTTCCGTGAAATCAGAGACTCTCGCATCTTCCCACTCTTCTTTTGAAAAGTGACCCCTTGATTTCATGATATGTCTCTCATCTTCTATAGAAAATTCGAGTTTGAACCTGATTGAGTAGACACCTTCCTCCGTATCTTCATTGGTTTGGATGAAATATTTATGCTCCTCGCTCTCATTTTTAGAGAGTTCATCAATTTTTAAAACTGAGTGGGTTTCTCCGTTATCGAAAACAGGCGGTTCGTCTACTTTCGTAATATTTTTATCGACTTCGAAATAGCTTAACCAGTAGATGCTGACATCAAAGCTGACATTATTCATATCTTCCGGATAAGGATTTTTCAAAGTGATGGTCATCTCCTCCTCCTTTCCTGGTTCTATCTTAGGAGTATCGATCTCTTCTATAATCTTGTTAGTAAAACTGGGATCGGATAT
>CAZRWG010000001.1:0-21169 GCA_964603805.1 uncultured Thermoplasmata archaeon | reverse complement strand
CCAAAAGCTTTCAATAGATTTTTTATCACCTCTTTCATCTTCTTCTATTTCGCCTTGAAGCAGTAACAATTCCTCTGTAAGTGATTCATAGTGTCCTTTCTCCATCAAAGCCAAATATCTAAAGAAAGAAGAATAATTGCTAAACCTTTCACCCATATATTCGTAAATGACTCTTGCATTTTCTTCATTCTTTATTCCTTTCTCGATGGCCTCGATCACATTTCTAGCATTAGAAAAATCATATGACATTTCATGAGGAGGCAAATTATCGGTATCTGGGACCTCGTATTCTCTTGTTTCAAATCTTTCTTCATATCTTTTCAAGAGTTCTTCTTTGTGAATCTCCTCGTCATTGGCTAACCCCTTGTATCTTTCCTTTACCAAAGCCCCTATACTAGCATCAGCAAAATCAGAATAGAATTTTTTTGCCTGTTTTTCTGCTTCAATGGAATAGGCCATCAACTCCTTGAAACTGAATTCGTCCAACTTTTCTTCCATCATATTATCAAATTGATTACGAAGATGCGCCTTTAAATATTTTCCGTAATCACCGTTAATGGAAGCCAACATATTTATATTAAGAAGTGGTTTGTATGGCGGTGCAAACATGAGAGAGCTAGTCGAATTTGGTATCGATGAATTAGGAAAAAAAGATATACAGTACGGAGATTTTCGGTTGTCGGAGATAAATACAGAAGTTATAAATGTTAAAAATGGAACGGTAGAGGCTATAAAAAGTAGCGAAAGTAAAGGATACGGAATAAGGATTATCGACGGAGGTTGGGGTTTCGCTTCCTCGGCAGATTTTACGGAAAGTGGTGTTAAAGAGACTATAAAGCGCGCTAGAAAGATAGCTAGAGCTTCTTCCAAAGCTTCGGATACTATCAAGCTTGAAGATATAGAAATCCATCAGGATAGTTATAGTACCCCATACAAAAAAGACCCCTTCAAAGTAGAACTAGAAGAAAAATTGGATTATTTGATGGAAGTGAACGAGAGAATGGATATAGATGATAGGATCAAAGTGAGAAAATGTAACTTTAATGCCTGGAAAACCAAAAAGTACTTCGCAAGCACAGAAGGAGCCAAGATCGAACAAGAACTTCTAAAAACCGGTGGAGGACTAGATGTGAACGTTTCCGACGGCGAGGACACACAAAAAAGGAGCTACCCCAATTCCTTTGGCGGAGATTTTAATTCTAGGGGTTACGAATTCTTCGAAAACTTGGAACTTTTAGAACATGCTGAAGAAACCGCTAAGGAAGGTGTCGATCTGCTCGATGCCAAACAGTGCCCTGAAGGAGAGATGGACATTATTTTGAATACGAATCAACTCGCGCTACAAGTACACGAGAGCTGTGGTCATCCTACCGAGTTGGATAGAGCCCTTGGAACAGAGGCTAGTTATGCGGGAACGAGCTTCATGACTCCAGAAAAACTAGGAGAACTCCAATATGGTTCTGACATAGTCAATATAGTTTCAGACCCTACTGCAGAAGGTGGTCTTGGAACTTTTGGTTACGATGACGAAGGTGTTAAAGCGAGAAAGATAGATCTGATAAAAGATGGCGTGTTCGTAGGATATCAGGCGTCCCGTGAGGACGCTGCTAAGACCGGTGTGGAAGTTAGTAGTAGCATGCGAGCCGACGGTTGGAAAAATCTACCTATTGTCAGAATGACGAATATTAATCTCCAGCCAGGTGATTGGTCTAAAGAAGAAATTGTTGAAGAGACTGATAAAGGCATAATCTTCGATGGTATAAAAAGTTGGAGTATAGACGATAAAAGATTAAATTTCCAATTCGGAACAGAAGCAGGATATCTGGTAGAAGATGGAGAAGTAATAAAACTAATCAAAAATCCAACATACACAGGTATAACCTATGAATTCTGGAGAAATTGTGACGCTATAGCTGGAGAAGATGAATGGATATTACACGGTGTTCCAAACTGCGGTAAAGGAGAACCACCTCAGACTATGCAGGTCGGCCACGGCTGTGCACCATCTCGATTTAAAGATATCAGAGTGGGGGTGGGAAAATGGTAGGGTCCGAAGAAAAATTTAAGAATATTTCAGACAAAGTGATGAAGGAAGCCGAAGCCGATGAAGTAGAAGTTAGGATAATCAAGAGCAATAACGCGCTAACTAGGTATGCGAATTCCCAGATACATCAAAATATCGGCCAGGAAGATGTAGATATATCGATAAGAGCCGTGTTTGGGAAAAAAACTGGTGCTGCAAGCACTAACTCTTTAGAAGAAAGATCAGTGAAGAATTGCCTCTCTAAAGCAGAAACTATCGCAATAAATCAAAAAAGTGATCCAGACTTCAAAGGTCTTCCTAAACCAAAGGAAGGCAAAAAAGCTAGAGAAGACTATGTGGAAAATACTGCTGAATTCACGCCCGATGAAAGAGCCGAAAAAGTGAAAGAGATAATTGAGATGGCTAGGAATGAAGGTGTAGATAGAGTCTACGGCGCTTTCCAAACAGAAGTTCAAAATCTGTTTGTAGCTAATTCCCACGGAGTTCAGAAATTTTCTAGATTTACTTCTGCGAATCTCACAACTACTGCAATAGCAGACTGGGATAACGACCAGGGCTTTGGGTGGAGCGAAAGTTGTTCAGCGGACGTTAGAGATATAGATCACATGCAAGTCGGAAGAACGGCGGTAGAAAAAGGTCTCAACAATATGGATACCAAAAAGATCGATTTAGGTGAATATGACGTTGTCCTTGAGCCGCTAGCTGTCCAGAGTATACTGATGTACATGGATATGATGGGGTTCAGTGCAAAGAAGGTCCAGGAAGAAAGGAGCTTCATGAAAGGTAAATTCGGTGACAAGATCATGGATGAACGAGTAAATATCTATGATGACGTATCTAACGCGGACATGATAGGTTATCCCTTCGACTACGAAGGAGTTCCAAAAGAAAAAGTAGAAATCATCAAAGACGGTGTAGCTAATAAAGTTGTGTACGATTCTTATACCGCTGGGAGAGAGAAGAATAAGGAATCTACCGGTCATGCCTTGCCTATGCCTAATCCGATGAGTCCTTTAGCTATGAATCTTCTGATGGATACCGGTGATTATTCCCAAGAAGAGATGATCGAGGAGACAGATAAAGGCATCTTGGTGACGAGATTCAACTACTGTAGACCAGTACATCCTGTGAAAAGTATACTAACGGGCCTAACTAGAGACGGTACTTGGCTGATAGAGGATGGAGAAATCAAACATCCTTTGAATAATTTGAGATTCACACAGAATCTGATAGAGGCGTTCAACAATATAGAAGGTATTGGTAAAGAAAGAAAATTGTTCGCGATGGGATTTTATCCAGCGTATTTCTCAGTGCCCGCACTAAAGATAAACGACTTCGATTTCACTGGAACGACGGAATTCTAGGGTTAAAAAACATTTTCTAAAACTTTTTTCTTTTTAATTAAAAATGAAAAAAGGGTTTTTGATTTTTATATTTATTTACGGTAATTGTTGGACTCCTTCCGCTATCAATTTTATTAAATTCCTTACGTCTTTCCAATCCGCACACTCTACGGTGGAATGAGAATACTTGACAGGCACTCCAATAGAAAGGGTGAGACAACCAGATTCCTGAAGTGCCATTCCATCTGTGGTTCCTCCCGTAACACCGTACTGATAAGGTATACCTGCCTCTTCAGCTACGCTTTTAAAATGATCTACCAATTTTGGCGAGGAAATGGCTCTCGTATCGACCATCCTCAGAACTGGTCCCTCACCAAATTTTATTGGTTTATAAAACTCCTCAACTCCTGGTGCATCTGATGTAGTATATGTATCTAAAGCGATTACGTACTCTGGATTCCTAGTATTAGCTACAACTTTCGCTCCTCTCAAACCGATTTCTTCCTGAACACTCCAAATGGTGGAAAGATTAACTTCTAGTTCTTTTTCCTTCAGATTTTTCAAAACTTCTATCAGGGCGAAACTACCTATCCTATTGTCTAAGCCCCTACCTGAAATGACCTCTCCTTCCAATCTTCGGAGTTTTTTGTCAAAGGTTATAGGATCTGGAACATCTATCCCCATCTCTTTTACTTCTTCAGCTGATTGGGTTCCAACGTCTACATGAGTTTTAGTCCAAGGGGTTATCTCGTCTTCATCGTCTTTCTCGGTAGTCAAATGAGGGGGTCTGTGGCCTATTACTCCGTTGACAGGTCCTTCATCGGTATGTATCTTAACGTGCCTTCCCGCTAAGAGAGGATCTAGTACCCCACCGATCTTTTTTATCCTTAGATAACCCTTTTCTTCGATATTGGATACTACCATCCCTATCTCATCCATATGCGCTACTAATGCAACTTCTGGACCAGGATTCTCTATCTCATAGATTAGATTTCCTATATTGTCTTCTTCTATGCTCTCGGGATCTTTGACTTCAACATAATCGGCGATCAATCCTCTTATCTTTTCTCTCACAGGATCCTCGTATCCTGCGACACCTGGCGCTTTTAACACCTTTTCAAATATGTCCAATCCTTCCAATTTTTTCACCTCTAGAAATTAAAAATACAAAGGGAGACACCCCTTTGTTTCGAGTGGAAATAAGAAAAAGAGTGCATCATTTCAAACGAATGGCGGATTCTTAACAACGGCTTTTCTCTTCTCATCCCTGATTTCGACCATTATTTCAGTTCCCTCTTCCTGATAACCTGGATCTAAATACCCTAATCCGATGCCTTTTTTCAATATAGGAGACCTAGTGCCGCTCGTTACTTCTCCTATTTTTTCATCGTCATCGAAGAATTCATAACCATGTCTAGGTATCCCTTTGTCTTCCATCTCAAACCCTTTTAAAAGTTGATGATCAGTTTCTTTTATCTCTTCCAGCTTTTCCTTTCCGACGAAATCGTGATCCCAATCTACAGCGTCTTCTGCCCAACCAGTTTCAATCGTCGTTCGCGATTCATCAAAGTCTTGTCCAGCCAGGAGGAATCCAAACTCTATCCTCAGCGTGTCTCTTGCGCCAAGTCCACATTTAATGGGCGGTTCATCTAGTGACTGTAATTGTTCCCATAAAACTATGGCTGCGTCATTTGGAAGGACAATTTCAAAGCCATCCTCTCCTGTATATCCACTTCGCTGAACTAACGGAGTATCACACATCGGCCAATCGGTATCGAATTCTTCCATTATCTCATCGTTTATTTCTATCTGTTTTGATTGGAAAAACTCTATTTCAGACAAGTCCTCATCAGTCAATTCCTGAAGAGTTTTCTCGGAATCTGGTCCTTGAAGGGCAAACATAGAAGTTTCTTCAGTGATATCTTTGATGTATTCTTCTCCTCCTCTTTTGACAAACCAATCGTATATCCTTTCGTTATTTCCCACATTTGGAACTATGTAACAAGAGTCTTCTGAAAGACGAGCCACGATTGTATCATCGAGTATTCCTCCTTCTTCGTTCAAAATATGAGCATATTTTAGTTGATTGACTTCAGATTCCAATATGTTCATGGTGCAGTGTTCACTGATAAACTCGATTGCGCCGTTTCCTTCTATCAGAATTTCCCCCATGTGAGAAACATCGAAAATCCCAGCGGCTTCACGGACAGCTTGGTGTTCTTTATTAATACTAGTAAACTTGAGAGGCATCTCGTATCCTCCAAAGTTGGTCATTCTAGCATCGGATTCAACATGTTTTGAATGAAGAGCAGTTTCTTTCATATTTCTCTGTAACAGGTTATTCCTTAAAAGTTTTTATCTTTTCTTTACTCGAGTAAGAACCAAAACTTTTTACTTTATGTGAACTATTAAAATTTATTATTAGGTAGTGAAGAAAAATGGAAGAATATGATATTATTTCTATAGGAACGGGCTCTGCCATGAGTATAGTCACTCAAGCCTTAAACGATAATCCAAATCAAAACATTGCAGTCATTGAAAACGAAAAACCTGGTGGTATATGTTTAACGAGGGGTTGTATTCCATCAAAACTGATGTTGTATCCAGCAGAAGTGGTTAATCAAATATTGGAGGCAGACAAGTTTGGTATCCAAGTTGATATAGAATCCATTGATTTTAGAAAGATTATGGAAAGGATGAGAGATCATGTAATTCCTCAAAGTAAAAATATAGAGAAAAATCTTCAGGAAAGCTCAGATTTTGATTTCTATCAAACTGACGCTCAATTTATAGATGAATATACTTTAGAGGTGGATGGTAAAGAGATAAAAGGGGATAAGATTATCCTTGGTACTGGATCTAGGCCAGCTATACCTCCGATCGATAATCTAGAAAATGTGGGATATCTAACCAGCAAAACCTTATTAGATTTAAAAGAGCTTCCCTCGAGTGTTACAATTATCGGAGGAGGATACATCGCAGCGGAATATGGATATTTTCTGGCTATGATGGGCTCTGAAGTTAAGATTATTGGTAGAAATCCACAATTTGTTCCTTCAGAAGAAAAAGAAATATCAGATGTACTTCAAAAGAAACTTTCAAGATATATAGATATCTATACAGGATACGAAGTTAAAAAAGTAAAAGAGATGTCTAACGAAAAAGGAGTCCTTGCAAAAGGTCTAGAAGGAAATCAAATAAAGGTGAAAAGTGATGAACTCCTTGTGGCCACAGGAAGAAGATCTAATTCCGATATTCTGAAGCCTGAGAGAAGTGGAGTACAAACAGATGAAAAAGGATGGATAAAGGTTAACCAACACATGAGAACATCTAAAGAAAATATATGGGCTCTAGGCGACGCAACCGGTAAACACATGTTCAAACATGTAGCGAACTACGAGGCTAAAATAGTCTATGAAAATGCAATAGAAGGTAGAGACAGCATTGTAGATTATCACGCCGTGCCTCATGCTGTCTTTACTTATCCACAGATAGCTTCGGTCGGTATGAAAGAAGAAGAGGCCTCTCAAAAACATGATATACTGATAGGTTACTATCCATTTGAAGATACTGCCAAAGGTTCAGCTATGAGTATTGAAGACTATTTCGTTAAGGTGATAGTTGATAGTGCTGATTACAGGATACTGGGAGCACACATCGTTGGTCCAGAAGCATCTGTTCTTATACAGGAGATAATCAACCTAATGTATACCAATAATCAAACATTTTTACCGATTTATCATGGTATGCACATCCACCCTTCGTTGTCAGAAGTCGTCGAAAGAGCATTCTCAAATCTACACTCTCACGAACACCAACATCATTGATTTTATTTTCTTCGAAAGAAAAGATTTAAGTATGTTTCAATAAATCACCCACACGATGTCCTGGAAAACATCGTACCGTAGAAACGAATTTGTGATATCGATAGTCGCGATAATTACGGGTATCTTCATACTATTGATTGGGTTATTTGGTACATTCTTAAGTGACTATTCACCGGAGTTATTTACATCTATTAACGATTTTATCGGAGCTTGGAAATGGTGGTTATTGGTATTGGGGATACTCCTCATCTTTGTTTTTACGATAATGATTTATCTTCGGATAAGAAGGTTAAAAGAATTCGATGATCTTTATGAGACCGAGAGTAAAAGTAAATTTAGAAAGAATGTTGTTCGTATCGAGGAATTAGCTATTAAACTCGGTCCTGAATTCGAAGAAAAAGTGATTGAGAAGGAAGAGGAATTTAATCTTAAAAGATAATTTATATAGATATTCTTATGGACAGTAAATCATAGGGAGTCTCTATCATTCTTTCCACATGAAATATAGGGGTCCCTCCCTCGAACAATCTGCGGCTGTGGTCTAGACTGGTTAGGACCCAAGCTTCCCAAGCTTGTAGCCCGGGTTCAAATCCCGGCAGCCGCATGATTTATTTTTCTACTTTCCTTTCTATATCGTATATAGCTGTCCTAGCTCTTTCATTCTCCGGATTTAGCTCAACAGCCTTATTCATATATTTGAGAGCCTTGTTAAACCTCTCCAATTCGGCAAGGTATGCCCCTTTAAAGTAATAATATTCTGATTTGTCCGGAAAAGAATCTACTAACTTGTTCGACACTTCCAACGCCTTATCAATTTTCCCCATATTCTCAAAGATCAAAGCTTTATTAACCAAAGCTTCTTCAAATTTAGATTCTATTGAGAGAGCATTATTTATGGATTTTAAACTTTCTTCATATTCCCCGTTCCGCATATGACAAAGAGCCTTGTTGTTCCAAACCTCTTTTGATTCTGGTTCTGACTCTAGTATCTCTTCGAAACATAAAATCGCTTCATCGTATCTTTTCATTTCATAAAGAATCTGACCCTTCTTTTTCAGTACGTTTAAATCATTTTCTCCTAACTCGATCGCTTCATTATAAGCTTGAAGTGCATCTTTTTTTCTATCTGATGCTTTATAAGAATCGCCAAGAAGTCTCCATCCTTTCACATTCTCAGAATTCATTCCTAAGGATTTTTCTAAAACCTCTATCGCTTTTTCGTATCTTCCCTGTTCCAAAAAGGCTTCACCCTTTTTAAAAAAAATGAATGCCTGGTCTTCGCCATTGTTTTTTGCCTTTTCATAAAATTCGTGAGCCATTTCATAATTTTTTTTGGAAAGAAATTCATCTCCTTTTTTGATGAAATCATTTGGTTTTTCTTTTTCAACTTTTTTTGGTTTCTGTTTGAAAGTTTTTAGATCAGATATCAGATTAAATTTTTCAAGAAGTTGATAAAGTTTTACTCCATCCACAAGTTCGATCCTTTTCTCGGGATAAGAGTTGTCTTCGACTTTTTTTGTAGTAAATAACAGACCTTTAGTGGAAGGTGAAAGGGAATTTTTCAAATTTTCTATTTCTGGGGAAATGTTTTCATTTGAACGGGTGAATTTTATTATAAAATCTTCATCACCACTGTCCCTTTGAATGTTACCTTCTGCTAGTAAGTCACCACTAACAGATTTGATATTTGATATCTCAAATCCTATCCCTTCCAAAACTTGTAAACAGAGTCTTTCAAAATCCTCTCTATTTATATTCTCAATTCTCTCTAAGACCTTGTTTTTTTCACTCACTCTGTCACCTATCGGCATACATTATAAAGTCTCATCTATAAATATATTGTGTTAATTGAATTCGTTATAACGTTCTATAACTTCTTCCCAACTTGCTAAATTGTCCTGAGGTCCAGAACTTTCTACTGAAAAAGATGCCCTCACAGATCCAATTTTACAACATTCGATCAAAGACATATCCCTATACAAACCAGCGTAGAAACCAGCTCTAAATGCATCACCAGCCCCTGTAGGCTCCACCATCTTTGATGGTTCATAGGCGGGAATATCTACTCTTTCCTCAGGTAAATAAATAGCACTCCCCTTAGAACCTCTCGTCACAAGAACAAGATCAACATATTTCAACAGATTTTCTGGCTCTTTCTCGTTTAAATAATCTAGTGCGACGTTCATTTCCTTCTCATTGCAGAAGAAATAATCACTCTTTTGTAAAAAATTCTCAAAAATTTCAGCTTCATAAACATATCCTAATTCTTGAGCCGGATCAAAAGCGATAGTTTTCTGACTCAAGTCAATAGATTCAAAGATTTTTTCATAATAACCAGGCTGTCCAGTTCCTATATGCAAGAACTCACACTCATCTATAGTTCTAGTTTCGAGTTCGAAATTCTTTGTATGACTCATAACCCCTTGGTCAATGATGGTTATCTGTTCTCCCGCGGAGTCATTAATTATCCAACAAGTCGGCGTTTTATATCCTTCCATCTTTTTTAGATCGTAAGTACTCACACCTGATTCTTTTAAAGCATGAAGATAGTCCTCTGGAAAATCTTCACCAACAAAAGATGCCAAAGATACGTCAACACACATTTCCGCTGCAGCTCTCGCTATATTTGCAGCAGTACCCCCATACCTCACTACCCTACTTTCTACAGCAATAGAAGAGTCCCTTTCCGGAATCTTTGGAACATTTAGTATAACATCTAGCGCGGTATGTCCGAACACACCTAGATATGATGATGTCATATAAAGTTAAATACAATAGAAGAGTAAAAAGGTTTTGAAGATTGTTAATCTTTTCCTTATCCTTTATTCTAATTCTATCTCGTCGACAGTGACCTCTTCTACTTCAGGATCATCTTCTTCATCTTCTTCAATATCCTTGTCCACACTCGCATCTCTATCAGTCACTTCGCCGAAGGCGAGAGTTCTAAGTACTCTAGTGATCTTTATTTCTACTTCGTCACCCACATCCGTATCGGGTACAAAAATTACAAAGTCATCTATCTTTGCAACTCCGTCTCCTTCCTTACCAATATCTTCTATCTTAACCTCGTACGTTTCCCCTTCTTCAACAGGGGGAGAAACTCCAACATCTTCGCTCATTTACTTACACCTCATTTATTTTACACTTCTTATTGAAGTGCAGATAATTCAACAAACTTAGGATATATATCTTTTGCCCCTTTCATCTTGTTTTTAGAGTATTCTAACGACTTCCTCAGTTGAATCAATATCTTTAAAGTCCATGTCTCTAGAAATCTCAGAATAGAGCTCAGTCCCTCTCTTTTCCTTTGTAAAATCCCTTTCTGCTATACTTTCTCTATCGACAAGAATCAGCTCGGTATCTTTGTCAACACCTTCTTTTACAGCTTCAAGATTTCTAATATTTCCCTCTCCTACGGGGAAATCTGTTACTACAACTATATCGGCCTTTTTTATCAGTTCAACATTATTCTCGTATGATTCTTGTGTGATAGAGGAAAAAGGCGCTTCCGTAACTACCTCTATATCCAAAAAATCAGCTTTTTCAAGATCAGAATCCATTACATTTAGAACACCTGTGGTTACTTTGAAGCCTTTTTCAACTAAATCTTTGAATAGTGTGCTAGTTGAATTCCCTCCACAAATCACATGGATCGTTTTTCCTCCTCCCTCATCATTGATTTTTTTATCGACTGGCGATACATAAAGACTGCCGTCCTTCGGATGTTCGTGTACCTCGGCCTCTACACCATAAACTGCCCTAAGATGTGAGTTCGTTAAAACTTCTTTAGGTTTCCCATAGGAATGTCTTTTTCCCTCATCTAAAAGCAGGATTTTCTTGCAGTAACGAGCTGCTAGATTAAGATTATGATGAACAGAAATGATACTAAGGTTTTCTTTTTCGTTTTTCTTTTTTAGAGTGTCCATGACCTCTTTTTTATGTCCAATATCCAGCTGGGAAGTTGCTTCATCTAACAATAATAATTCGGGTTTTTGAGTCAAAGCCCTAGCTAAAACAACTCTCTGTAATTCCCCTCCTGATAAATCTCTTACTGACCGATTTTTAAATATAGACGTATTAGTGACATCCATCGCATCTTTAGCTATCTTGATATCCTCTTTATCTGGGTTTTCAAAACGACCGAGATAAGGACTTCTCCCCATTAGAACTACATCTCGAACTGTGAAAGGGAAATTAATGAAAGTGTCTTGAGGAACAACTGATACTTTTCTAGCAATCTCTTTTCTACTCAAATCTTCGAGATTTTTTTTATCGTATTTTACAGTTCCACTCCACGGAGAAAGCACTTTTGTTAGAGCTCTGATTAGTGTGCTCTTTCCGGAACCATTGGGACCAATAATGCCAAGGAACTCCCCTTCATCTAATTTGAAAGAGATATCCTTCAGTATTTTTTTACTTCCGTATCCAGTAACTAAACTATCCGCTACTAGCTCTACCATCCGGTCTCACCTCTGTTTTTTACTAGTAGATAGATAAAAAAAGGCGAACCAAGGAGAACTGTAACGATTCCAACAGGGATCTCACCCATCATTCTCGAGATTGTGTCACAGATTACTAAAAATATCCCGCCAAATAAAGCTGAAGTTGGGATCAATTTTTTGTGCTCAGGTCCAACCACCAATCTAGCCGCATGGGGCATCATCAATCCTACAAATCCAATAACTCCAGTAAATGCAACCATGGTGGCAGCTAATAGGCTAGAAGTGAACAATTGTATCATCTTGGTTTTTTCTACTTCTACTCCCATCTGCATGGCAGATTCTTCACCCATTTGGAAAAGATTTAAATCTTTAGAGTATGCAAAAACCAAAGCTACTCCTAGAACCATTATGGGGAGGGAGATTACCGTTTCTCTCCAAATACTACCGTTCAAAGTTCCAAACATGAAAGCTAGGATTCTAAGATGAAATTCTTTTTCCGGTGGGCTGATATATCGAATATAGTTTGTCAATCCAGACATTAGAAAGTTCATTGCTAATCCTGCTAGGAGTAAAGTTGCAATATCCGTCTTCCCTCTTATTCTCCCTAGAGCGAAGACCAATATTACTGTTCCTAATGCTGTTACAAATGCAAATAATGGTAGTAGATAATAGCTTATACCGATATAAATCCCAACAGCGGCTCCCATACCCCCGCCGGCGGATACGCCAAGTATAAAAGGAGAGGCTAGTGGGTTTTTGAAAATACCCTGCATAGAAGTGCCTGAAACTGCCAAACTAGAACCAACAATAACACCGAGTAAAATTCTAGGCAATCTCAGATTCACCACGATTGTCCTGTCCGTTCCTCCATATGTAGGGAACCATCTTTCCACAATAGGTGTCTCGGAAAGAATTATAGAGATAACTCTTTGAAATGGTATGTCTACAGAACCTACTGTAGCTGAGTAAATTATCACAATAAAAAGTATAAAAAATAAAAAAAATATGAACGATTTTGGTTTTTTTCTTATTTTACCTCTCATGGTCTCTTTTCCTTTATCTTTTTAGCTATCAAGCCTGCCCCTATTGAACCACCTAACAATCCAATACTGAAACTAGGTATTTCTTCTAAATGATCTTCTTCGCTCTCTTCATCGTCTTCTACATCACTGATCATCTCTGTTAAATTCTCTTGAGCATTAATCACCCGTGGTCCTGGTCGAGACATTATATCTCCGTCAATATAGTATATTTCTTCGTTTTCAACAGCGTTGATATCCTGCCAGTGATCTTCTTTTATAAGTTCTTCTAAGTCTCCTTCAAGCCGCTCAGTAGCGATTATCACTTCAGGGTCTTCTGCTATAATTTTTTCCTCTGATATTGACCACCAACCTTCTTCCTCTGCAGCTATGTTACGTCCACCTGCTTTCTCTATCAATGTATTTTGGAATGTATTATCTCCGGGAGTGAATATCGGATCTATTCCGGTTATATAGAATGTGTCCGTTCTTTTCTCTTCAGATAAGTCTCTAGTGTTTTTGGTTATAGTATCCATTTCTGTTCTCATTTCGTCGACTTTTCCTTCAGCTCTCTCTTCGATGCCGCACATCTCCCCTAAAAGTTCCATGTCTGAATAAACATCCTCTAGTGTGGTAGAACCAGTGGCTACCGTTGTAACATCATGTTCCTTTAAAGTTTCTATCATATCGGTGTTGAAAAAAGGCGTAATAACGACGTCAGGCTCAAGATCTATTATTGTTTCGTAATCCACGTTGAAAGAGTCTCCAACCTTGGGGAGATCATTTACTTCAGGCGGATAGTCACTATGGTCGTCTGTAGCAATAACTCGATCACCAACTTCTAAATGAAACAGGATTTCTGTGTTAGAGGGCATAAAAGATATGATTTTTTCCGGAGGTTCTTCGAAAGTGACTTCAACTCCTCGGGCATCTATGATTGTTATCTCTTCAGAATCTTGGTTTTCTTCCAAATGTACTCCCATCACTGAACTCCCACTTGCCAAAACAAGCATCACTAGGACACTCATAAAAACCTTTAAGAATTTGCTTTTCCCAACCATATTATTTCCTCTATGTTACTTTAAAAAACTAAAAATACCTTTAATTATTTATAATTTGCCTTACCGTTCACTACTTTTCTATTCCTGTCCGGGCTTCTACACCTTTTTGGTATGGGTGTTTTATCTCCTTCATCTCCGTAACCAGGTCGGCTCGTTCGAGCAATTTTTCAGGTGCTTTTCTTCCAGTTAAAACGACTTCTACATTTTGGGGCTTAATTTCAATCAGGTCCATCAAATGATCTAAGTTCAAAAGATCGAAATAGTGAGCAACGCATATTTCATCCGCTATCACGATATCATAATCGCCAGATAGCATCGCTTCTTTGATCTTTTGAAGACCTTTTTTAGCTCTTTCTATTTCCTCCTTACTCGTTTGTTCTTTAACATGAAACTTTCCACTACCGAACTGCTCTATCTTGATTTTATCATCAAACCTGGCAAGAGCTTTATGTTCTCCAAAGTCTGAAGTTTTCAGGAATTGTCCGATATAAATTTTAAAATCTCTTCCAAGGGCCCTGATAGCAAGGCCTATAGCAGCGGTGGTTTTTCCCTTCCCATCTCCAGTATAGACTTGTACCAATCCTTCATCTAATTTTCTATTCATGATTTTACTCCTATTCTAATTCAAATCATTAAATCTATCTTTAATAAGATCAATCCCCTTTTAAACTTTTAGATTCATTTGTGATGAGAAAAATGACAAAATCTAAATGTATAGCTCTCAATATATGAACGTTATGAGCTATCATAATGATGAACTCGACCTACGTCTTTTGCGATATCTTCTTTCTGGTGAGGGGGTTCACGTAAATATCAGTGAGCTGTCTAGAAAGTTGGATATGCACTGGGCTACTGCAAAGAAAAAACTCCAATTTCTTTACGATAAAAACATTTTGAACCCTCCATTTTATCCGTTTCTTCAATTGTTCGAAGAGTATCCGTTACTAGTTCTAGTGAAAGCTGATATGCCAAGGACCCAAGGTGTAAAAAACTTTTATAAGGACGACTCCCATATTTTTGCAGCCTTCTCATGTATGGAAGGGTTTTACAATACGTTTTTGATAGAATTTTTTGAAGGATTAGAGGAGTACCATTCTTGGCGAAACGAAATAGTAAAACAAGAAAAGATTCCGAATAGAGGGGAAAGAACTCCTGCTCACGCTGAATTTTTCAGTAATAGATTGACATTCAAATACGATCCGACATGTTTTATCCATAAGATGGTCGATAAATTTGAAGAGAAAGGTTTTGTTGAATTGAAAGATCATAAACTTGAAGGAGAAACATTCCGAATTTTGAAGAAGGTTATGAAAGGAGAAAGCATAACAACTAATTACTCTTACATAGGTCGAGAACTTGGTGTTAACAGAAAAACGGTGAAAAGGAGAATCGAAAGATTATTGGAAAAAGACATAATAGAAAACCCAAAATGCTTTTTCCCAAATCTTTTCGTCCCCCCTGGATATAATCTCATAATAACGATGATAGAAGCCATCTCGGATATAAACGAGATAAAAGAATTTCTCTGTAAGGACGATAATATCCCTAGGGCATTAGAGACCAGCACTGAGAGATATAACTTTCTAGTTTTCTCTGCCTTCGAAAGTATCGAAGAATTTTTCGATTGGGGAGAAAAACTAAACTCTAGATATCCGGAAAAAATCGGCGCGATATCTAAAACCATCCTATCTTCTAGAATGGTACATCTAATAGAACCACAAAAAGTTTCTTTGGGCTTCATAGAAAGAAAATTATGGGAACTAAAAAGTTAAAAATGAATTTTAGATTTTAATAAAACTAACATCTTAACGAAAAAGAAAATATTCTCTTTTTATAATCTTGTAAAGTTGTGAGGTGATTGAGAGATATTCTTGCCAAGTTGAACACGCTTGATTCCTATTTTTGTAAAAAGGTTTTTTATAGTACCCTGTTTTTCCCGAAAACACCCTAAGGTGAAAAAAATGGCAGAAGAAGGATATAATCCGTATAAGATGGCCCAGAGGCAGTTCGATAGAATAGCCGAAGAGTTAGAACTTGATCAATCTATAAGAGATTTATTGAGAGAACCTATCAGGGAATTTCATTTCAATTTGCCAGTAAAAATGGATGATGGTAGTACTGAAGTTTTCAGAGCCTTCAGGGTTCAGCATAATGATGCATTGGGCCCATGTAAGGGAGGGATTAGATTTCATCCAGAAGAAACTGCTGATACAGTAAGAGCTCTAGCGATGTGGATGACCTGGAAGACCGCTGTAGCAGACCTTCCTCTAGGAGGTGGCAAGGGAGGGGTTATATGTGATCCCCATGACCTTTCAGATAGAGAACAAGAAAATATATGTAGAGAATATATCAAACAGATAAATAAGAACATAGGCCCCCTACAAGACGTCCCTGCTCCAGATGTTATGACCAGTGCTCAACATATGCTCTGGATGATGGATGAGTATGAAAACATCCAAGGAGGAAAGTATCCGGGCGTTATAACAGGCAAGCCAAAAGATATGGGCGGTTCTAAAGGCAGAACAGAAGCAACGGGTTATGGCGTAATCTATGTTTTAAGAGAACTTCTCAAAGAACTAGATAGAAATATTGAGGACACTACGGCTTCTATACAAGGTTTCGGAAATGTTGCACAGTATGCAGCGGAACTGTTCATAGAATATGGAGGAACCGTTGTTTCGGTTTCATGTTGGGATCAGGAAGATGAAAAACCTTACAGTTACTACAAAGAAGAAGGTATCGATCTTGATGAACTCAGGGGGATAACAGATCGTTTTGGCTCAATAGATAAAAAGAAGGCCGAAGAAAAAGGTTATCAACAACTTCCTGGAGTAGATTGGTTGACACATGAAGTCGATGTTTTGATACCCGCAGCTCTTGAGAACGCTATAACAGAAGACAATGTTGATGAAATACCGAGTGCTGTTGACATGATTGTCTCAGGGGCAAATGGACCTATAACTCCAGAAGCAGATGATGTGCTTGAGGATAGAGATATTATTGTCGTTCCTGATTTCCTTGCGAATGCCGGTGGTGTGACGTGCAGTTACTTCGAGCAGGTACAGAGTAATCAAAACTATTATTGGCCTAAGGAGGAAGTCCTAGGAAAATTAGATAATAGCATGACTGATGCCTTCTATGATGTTTGGGAACTTTCCCAGAAAAAGGACGTCAGGATGAGAGATGCAGCTTACATGATCGCTATACAAAGAGTTGCGGAGGCCTGCGAAGCTAGAGGCTGGGTATAAATAACAGGTGTCCAATAGACCGTTTGCATGGAGAAAAAGCTCGAAAAGATCAATAGAGCGATCGAAGAAATCACGGGCAAATCACCTAGTTCGAGGTCTATAAAAACACGTTCTAAAGAATTGGAGGCATCCTTAGTCAGTGATGTCCTCCTTTTTTCTACATCTTATGATTATTTTCTAATACAGGAAGAAGGTCGACTCGATTCTTTAGTCGAAGAAAAATTCTCTTATGGAGGAATTAGACAACCGCCGAATATCCAACATATTGAAACTAGGGATGATTGTAGAGAAATTATCCAGAACCAAAACATAGATCTGTTAGTAATTTTTGGTAGACCAATAGAAAATGGTTTCAAAAAATTTATGCGATGGGTAAAAAGAAAGGATGAGGAATTACCGGTAGTTTGGATTACCAATAACGATTTTAATTCCTCAACTCTTTTAGATGAGGAAGTTGAGTTCGAAGAAGTTTTTACTTGGAACGGGGATGGAAAGATAATCCTTACCATAATCCAGTATATCGAAGACAAATTACGATTTATGAAAGATGGTTTTGATAGTAAGAACCGACCTATCCTGCTCATTGAAGACTCTAAACAGTTTTATTCTACATATATTACTAATATTTATGAAAGGATTTGGTCTCATCTCGATGCCATTTTGCACGATGGCTTAAGCAAAGAGAAGAAAATCGAACGTTATCTGAAGAGATCTTATGTGATTCTTGCTGAAGATATCGATGAAGGTAAAGAAGTTTACAATAAGTTTGAAGAGAATCTTTTGTGTGTCATAACAGATAATAGGTTAGAAAGGGAACACGAAATTCAAAAAAATGCTGGCCTCAAATTTGCAGAACAGATCAAACGAAATAATCCTGATCTCCCAGTACTTTTACAATCTTCGGCCTCTATTGAGAGAAAGGAGATAGATGAAAAAATAGAAGTTGTAAATAAAAACGATCCTGCCTTAAACCAAAAGATACTAGACTTTATTGATTCACAGTTGTCTCCAGTTAGCCTTTTAGTTGAGATTGGTGATGGTTTCGAGAAGATAGAGGTTAAAAATGTAGAAGAACTCGAAGAGTCCATAAACGAATTGGGTGACGATGCTCTTAAAGATTTAGTATATGAGTCAGAGTTAGTCAAATGGTTAAGGGCACATACAGAGTACGAGCTAGCAGATACCATCGCAGAACTGAGGAACAAAGATTTCTCGGTTAGTTCGCTCAGAGAAAAATTATTAGATATTTTAGAAGAGTATAGGTATGCCAATTATAGCACAGCTGTTACTAATTTTAGGAGAGAAAGGACAGACCCAAGAAATAAGATAAACCGTATTGGTGATGGCGCCTTAGGTGGTAAGGCAAGAGGTCTAGCGTTCATATCAAAATTATTTTCGAAGTATCTTCCTGAAGACCTATTCGAGGATCTGAGGATAACTGTTCCTAGAACCATTGTTTTGACCTCTGATGTTTTCGATAAATTTCTCGAAGAAAATGAGATAATGGAGCCTAGACTTTTTGAACTTTCGGATGAGAGGATATCATCAAAGTTCCTTAATGGGAGTCTACCACCGACTATAATAGGCGATCTTCGTTCTTTTGTAAGAGATACGAGAAATCCGTTGATCATTCGATCATCAGGTCTACTTGAAGATTCCCTCACTAGGCCTTTTGCTGGTGTTTATTCTTCTATGTTTCTTCCCAATGAATCCTGGGAAACTAGTTTGAGGTTTAAAGAGGTATGTGATGCGATCAAACATGTTTATGCATCTACCTTTTTCGAAGAAGCTAGAAATTATCTAAAATCTACGCCTAAAAACATAGGCGATGAAAAGATGTCGGTAATCATTCAAGAAGTAGTTGGAAAAAAACACGGTAAATATTTTTATCCGACGATCTCGGGTGTAGCTAAATCCTATAATTATTATTCTTCTAAAGGGTGTGAACCAGAGGATGGTATAGTTTATCTAGCTCTTGGGCTAGGAAAAGAGATCGTGGAAGGAGGTTCTTCATACTTCTTCTGTCCAGAGTGTCCTAAGTCTCCCATGTTCGGCACTCCTAAAGATTTCATACCTCATTCTCAGACAGAATTCTATGCACTCAACCTTGAGTCCATATATAGAGTGGTTGAAAAAGATGAAGAGACATCTTTGGTAAAATTGGGTATCTCTAAGGCAGAAGAACACGGAGTTTTAGATAAAATAGCATCAACATATTCGCCACAAGACGATAGACTATACCCTGGTATTCATAGAGAAGGTTCAAGAGTTATTGATTTTTCACCTATAATAAATTATGAGTCTATTCCATTAGCTTCGGCGATAAAAGTCCTTCTAGAAGTGTCTGAGATAGCTTTAGGTTATCCAGTGGAGATTGAGTTCGCAGTTGATCTTGGTAAAAAAGGTAAAAAGCCTCCAGAACTGGTGGTCCTTCAAATACGCAATATGGTAGCTAAACAGCTGTATGAAAATATAGAGATAGAAAGTTGTGATGAAGAAGAGGTAGTCTGTCGAAGCGACAGAGTATTAGGTCATGGTATGATCAAAGAGATAAGAGACGTAGTTTACGTAATGCCTGAAAATTTTAAGATGAGCCAAAGCGAAAAGGTCGCAGAAGAAATCCGAAAAATCAATGAAAAAATGAGAGAAGCAGAGAAGGAATATCTGCTCATAGGTCCCGGGAGATGGGGCACAACTGATCCTTGGTTGGGTATACCGGTGAAATGGGGTGATATCGCGGGGTCTAAAGTCATCGTAGAGACACCTACGGAAGGTCGAACTATCGAACCTTCTCAGGGCTCCCATTTTTTCCATGATATGCTATCTTCTGAGACATGCTATATGGTAGTGGATGATGAAAGTCACGTGGATTGGAAATGGTTGAAAGAGAGGGATGTAGAAGAAGAGATGCAGTATATCAGACACGTTAGACTAGACGAATCTGTAGAGGTTCAGGTAGATGGAAGAGAAGGAAGGGGTTTAATAAAGAAAAGATTACAAAAAAGGACTGAAACAAATAAGGTTTAATAGAGGCTTTCGATATTATAAAACAAACTTTGTCAGATCGAGGTAAATGAATCATGGATGACGAAAAAATTGAAGACGTTCTCTCAAAAGAGGGGGATAAAGATAGACTTATATCTTCAGAGATTGAAGAGATCGACGAACTTGAAGAGCGAATTAAGGAGTTGAATTGTTTTTATAAGATATCTGAGATCGTAAATGACGATTCTCTGTCACTTGACCAGGCTCTCCAGAAAATAGTCGAGACATTACCTCCATCTTGGCAATATCCTGATATAACTTCCGCCCAGGTAAAAATAAGAGGAAAGGAATATTCTACAGAAAATTATGAAAAAACTGAGTGGATACAAACGAGTGACATAACGGTGAAAGGAAAAAAGCTTGGTGAGATAAACGTCGTATATCACGAGGAAAGACCAGATAAGGATGAAGGGCCCTTTTTAGAAGAAGAAAGACGATTGATCGACACCTTGGCGGATCTCATCGGTAGTTTCCTTCAAGAGAAAAGCGAAGAGGAAATGATAGAAGAGGAACAAATATTAGAAAGCACTTCAAAAAAGAGGCACGATTGGGAAGTGATCATAGATCTTTTGATGAGAACTGATCCCAGGACCTTGCTCCGGATGACTAGAAAGATGGTCTATTATTTATATAGAAATGAGAACGAGAAGGTTAGGACCCTTCTTGATGATGTATGTCCAGCTGATGGAAGTGAAACCGCACCAAAATGGTGCGGTATAAATATGCCTAACCCAAAACAGGATTTAGATTCATTGAGAAATGTACAAAGTAAGGTATTTGAACTAGCAAAGGAAGAGCTAGAACCCGAGGAGATATCTGACTTATTTCACAGATGGCTTAAAGAAGATAAAGCACGTCCTTTGTTACTAGCCTCTCAAAAAAGAGGCATACCTTTGGTTGAAATTACTGAAGAATTGAATCGTTTCTTCAGAAAACCAGAGTCAGAAAAGGCCTTAGCAGAGGAAGACAAGATGAGTATCAGAACTGAACTAATACAGCGATTTTTCACCGACAGATTAGATTTTGTTAACGTAGCTAAAAAGTATATTCAAGTCGAAGATTATGAACCACTTATACAGAAGATTGTAGGACCTGCACGTGGAGCTGGAAAACTTGGTGGGAAGTCTTCTGGAGCATATT